>JANXCE010000039.1 GCA_025059715.1 Caldimicrobium sp. | reverse complement strand
GAGGATTATAAAGTATTTGAAAGAGAGGGGGTAAGTTTGAGGAGAGGAAGTGAAGAAGCTTTAGTTTTTAAAGCTGATGGGAAGGTTTATTGAGAGGGAGAGGAGGAGGCAAAGGATGTGGCCAGTAGATTTGGATTTGCCTATGAAGAGTAGTTGTTTATCGAGAAGCATTGGGAGGGGCTTTTTGGAGTAAGTTTAAAGGCGGTAGCTCCTTTTGAGATAAGGGGCGTAAAGACGATAATGGGTGAAAAGTCTTTAGGGGAATTTGCGAAGGAGCTTGAGAGGGAGGGAATGGGTGTGTAGAGAGGTTTAACAGGACATTGGAGGAGGAGTTTATTGAGTATAAGGACCTTATGAGGTTTTTGATGTGGTGCGATATGGAGAGGGTGCATATTACTCTTGGGAATGTATCGCCTTTAGAGTGGATTTGTTATAAATTTAACGAGAATTCCCCTCAGTCTAAAATCCTATGGACTTATACATCCTCTTGTGTTTTTTAGGTTTGTAAGTTAGATTAATATTTATTAACTTAAATTGTTGGGGAAAATATGTCTCATTATAAGAAAATTCTTGTTTTGGTGCTTCTAACTTTTAAGTTGTTGGGGTGTGGAATTCCCGAAGGTGTAAAGGAATATCCTCCATATTTGGCTGAGAGAATAAAAACTATCGTGGTATTACCCTTTGATCATTATTGCCCTACGGAGAGTCCCCTTCCTTTTTATTGTCCTGTAACCGGTGTGATACCGGGAGAAATTGAACCTCATGCCAGAGAGTTTATGAATGAACTATTAAGGAAAGAACTTGAGGCTTTAACCAAAAGATATACACTTTTAATTCTATCACAGAATGACTATGAGACTCTACTTGAATCCGCTTTAGAGGTTGCTAAAACTTCTGAACAATTGATTAATTATTTTGCTAAGGAGACCGGGGCGCAGGCCCTTTTATATGGTAAGATCTTTAGATTTAAGCAGAGAAAAGGAAGTAGCTGGGCAGTGGAAAGTCCCGCCTCGATAGCCTTTACCTTAATTCTCTATGATGGACAAACAGGGAGAATTCTCTGGCAAAGAACCTTTGATGAAACCCAAAAGCCCCTCTCTGAGGATATTTTAAAATTACCCCTTTATGGAAAAATTAAATGGCTTACTGTGGAAGAATTAGCGGAGCGTGGTCTCAAAAATTTGTTGAAAACTTTTCCTTACAGGTAGTTAAAATTGGTAATAATTCCCGCCATAGACTTGCAAAATAATAGAGTGGTTAGACTTTTTCAGGGCAATTATGAGAAAAGTAAAGTCTATGGAGAAAATCCCTTAGAATATGCTCTTTTTTTTGAAAGAGAAGGAGCTCAGAGATTACACATAGTGGATCTTGATGGAGCAAAAATGGGTAAGCCCATTCATAAGGATCTGATATTGTCTATAGTTAAAAAGCTCAGGATTCCTGTGCAAGTAGGTGGTGGGATCCGCACCTTACAAGCCATTGAGGACTATTTAAATGGCGGAGTAGCTCAGGTAATCCTAAGCACAAAGGCTATAGAGTCAAAGGAATTTTTAAGAGAGGTTACTTGCTCTTTCCCTTACCGGATAATTGTAAGCGTTGATGTTAGGGGAAATTATGTAGCTACTTCTGGATGGCTTAATATAGTAGAGATACCCTATCTTGAGCTTTTAAAGGAACTGAATGATTATAAACTTTTTGCCGTTGTTTTAACCCTCATAGAAAGAGATGGAACAGGTTTAGGTGTGGAGATGGAGCGACTACAGAAGGCCTTGGAGGTATCCAAATTACCTCTAATACTGGCAGGTGGGGTATCTACTTTAGATGATATTTTAAAGCTCAAAGCTTGTAATCTTTTTGGAGTTATCACTGGTAGAGCCCTATATGAGGGCACTTTAGAGCTAAAAAAAGCCCTTCAAATAGTTCAAAACTGATTTTTTAAATGAATCTTGAGGCTCTTAGATTTCACCTTGTAGAGGTTTTTTATAAAGAAAAGATCATAACCGCTTTCGTAAGGGAGATTAAGGGAAAAAGGTTACAAATTCTACTTCCTTCAGGAAGGGAAGAGCTTTTGAATCATAGTGCCTTAGTTTCTGTCGGACAAGAGCGTGTTGAGAAATCCGACTTAGACTTTTTGAGTAAATATCTCATGGAAAAACATCAAAGGCGAGAGAAATTAAAAGAAGAATTTGATTTAAAGGAGCTTTGGGAGATTTTAGCAGATGAGCTTGAAGAAATCTCTTCAAGGGAATTAGCTTCCCTTTATTTGGGAAGGGAGCCTGATGATGATGAAGTCTCCGCCTTGATGCGCAAAGTCATTGAAGAAAAAGTTTATTTCTCTTTTGAAGCTCCTGATTTAGTGGGAATTAGAACCTCTGAAGAAGTAAAAAACCTTTTACAGCAAAGAGAGAAAGAAGAAGAAAGAATGCGCCTTCTTCAGGAGGGTGAAAAGATAATCTCTTCTTTGATTTTAGGAAGGGAGATAGAGCTACCTCCTGAGAGAAAGGAGTGGTGGTATAGAAATCTTAAAGAATATGTGTTAAAAGGAGAGGCTTCTTTAGCAGGAAAAATCTTGAAGGAATTAACACATAGATTCAATATATCAGAAATCCCTAAACTTGCTGAACTTTTAGTTAGAAATAGAATTGTTGAACAAGATTGGTTTTATGAATTAGAGAGAGAGGGTTTTCCTGTGGAATTTTCAGAGGCGGAAAAAAGGGAGGCTTTGGAGATTTTTACCCAGAGTATTCGCTTGGACCAGAGGGTAGATCTTACATACTTAGAGGCTTTTACAATTGATGCGGAGGATACGGAAGATTTTGATGATGCTCTGAGTGTTGAGTTCAAAGAAAATTCAGTAATACTCTTTGTGCATATTGCAGGGGTTTCTCAATATGTCTCTCCGGGTTCCGCTTTGTGGCAGGGGGCTTTGGAGAGGGCTTCAACCCTCTATCTCCCAGAGGGCATTATACCTATGTTACCTTTTGAGCTTTCCCATGGGAAATTTAGTTTGCGAGAAGGGGAGTTGAGGCCTGCTCTAAGTTATAAATTTGAATTGGATAATACAGGTAAGGTATGGTGCCACGAAATTATCCCCTCGGTTATAAGAATTAATAAAAGATATACCTATGAAGAGGTAGACAGGGGAATCGCGGAGGGAAGGGAGTGGTGGAAACTTTACAGAGTATTAATGTCTCACAAGGAGAAAAGGTATAAGGCAGGAGCCTTTATGGTTATATTACCAGAAATCCAATTAAAGGTAAAGCCAGGTGGTGAAATTGAAATAAAAAGAATTGAGATGACTCCTGCCAGAGATTTGGTGGCGGAGGCCATGATTGTTTGTAATTACTATGGAGCTAAATTCTTGATGGAGAGAAATATTCCAGCTATATATAGATCTCAGAGAGAGCCCTATCAAATAATACCAGACCGAGAGGAGAGTATCTATCACCAGATACTACAGCTTAAGTTTATGGCAAAGTCAGAACTATCCTTAGAACCAGCCTTACATACAGGTTTAGGGCTTGAATGTTACACCACACAGACCTCTCCTATCAGGAGGTTTTTAGACCTTCTCATTCAATATCAAATTGAAGCTTATCTTACAAATAAATTTTATCTGCCACGGGAAACCTTGCAGAGACTTCTTCCAGAGTTACAGAGTAATATTTTAAGGGCCCAAAATCTCCAAAATAGAAGGAAAAGGTATTTTCTCTTAAAATATCTCGAACGATATCAAAGGGAAAGGCCACTTTTGGGGATTGTGATGGAGGTTCAACAGAGTAAAGCTAAGGTCTACTTGCCTGAGTATAATATCACCGGAGAAATAGTCAGCCCACCACGGGATGTGCTATCGCCTGGTATAGAGGTTATAGTGAAGCTTGATAGGGTAAATCCCTTTTTAGAGATACTTCGTCTGAGATTAGCTTGAGTGATTCCCCATCTACCTCATAGATATTACCCTTTCTTTTCTTTGCAATATACAGGCTTTGATCTGCTCGATTAATTAAGTCAGATATGCTCTTTTCCAAATCTCCCCTATCAATAAGTTGAGAAATCCCAATAGACAAAGTAACAGGATGGAATCCCATAAGTTCCCAGTCAGTAATGATTCTCTCTACAACTTTAAGGGCCTTTTCCCAGTCCGTATAGGGTAAAATTATGGCAAATTCATCACCCCCATATCTACAGGGCTTGTCTATTTTTTGGCGAGTATTTTTCAGGAGAATTTTGCCCACTGCCATGAGAAGTTCATCCCCTGCTTTATGACCATAGGTATCATTGTAGTATTTGAAATTATCCAGGTCTATCATAATGAGGGTTAAAGGATAATTTTGACGAAGAGCTCTATATGCCTCATCTCTTAATGTAGTTTCAAAATATCTTCTATTAAAAACCAGGGTCAAGGCATCCTCAACTAAGTATCTCTCTATTTTTTTGGTGAGATAATATTCTCTTAAAAGACGCCATAGTCTGGCTTTGAATTCTTCCATGGAAAAGGGTTTAAAGATTATCTCATCTACTCCCACTTGAAATATTGCGGATATGTCTATGTTTTTATGGTATTCAACCATTCCGTAGATAAGCAAATCCTTTTTTATTTTTTTAATTTCTTTGATAAGCTCTAATTCACTATCCTCTCCACTTTCAATAGCCATAATAAAAATCTGATAAGGTTCTTTTACTAATTCATTGAGCAGGTTTTTATGGCTAGGGTAAAGGGTAACCGAAATTTTTAACCCCTGAATAATTTCTTTCAACAATTCTCCAATCAAGATATCAGGTTCATAAAGAAATATCTTGATCTCTTCCTCTAATTCTCTTTTTATCCTCTCAATTAAATCATTTATTGCCATTGATTGCAATTCCTCTCTTTTTTAGATAATCCTTGAGAATTTTTTCATGATCAAAAACCAAGTCTTTCCATGGGATTTCATTAACTTTAAAGACCATAGCCTTTTTAGCATCATCTTTACCTTTAAGTTCTCCGCTACCTCTTGCAAGGAAAACGGTAGCAATAGTATGGAAGCGAGGATCACGATTGGGATCAGAATAACAACCAACAATCTCTATAAGCTTTACTTCTAAATTTGTCTCTTCTTGAGCCTCCCTTTTAGCTGCTTCTTCTAAGGTTTCCCCATACTCCACAAAACCACCAGGCAAGGCTAAACCGAGGGGGGGATTTTTGCGCTCAATGAGAACGATTCCGTCGCCATACTCAATTATTAAATCTACTGCGGGTATGGGATTTCTAAAAGGTTTAAATGTATTGGGATGCATTTTCCTTAGTATCTCCAACATCTCTTCATGGATTAGACCATTAGAGGCAACTATCGTGTCCCTAAAAGGATGAAAGGGGTTTCCAAGGTAATCTGTAACCTTTCCCCCTGCCGCTTCTACTAATAAAAATCCAGCAGCTGTATCCCAGGGTTTAAGAAAAGCTTCATAAAAGCCATCGTAAAAACCAGCAGCAACATAGGCAAGATCTAAGGAGGCGGCACCAAATCTTCTAACTCCTCTTGTCCTGACCATGAACTCCTCAAAAGGAGCTATAAAGTGCTTAGGTTTTTCTCGTATACTGCTTACGGGAAACCCCGTTGCTAATAGGGAATCAATTAGGTTTTCTCTCTGTGAGACATTAATAGGCTTGTCACCTAAGTAAGCACCTTTACCTCTCTCCGCATAAAAGAGTTCCTCAGTGATAGGATTATAAATAATGCCAATTTGAGGCTCGAAATCCTTCATTAGGGCAAGAGATATGGCAAACCAGGGGAGTCCATGGGCAAAATTAGTAGTTCCGTCAAGGGGATCAAGAAGGAAATAAATGCCCCGGCACCCACTTTTCTCTAAATTAGAATATTCCTCTCCGATTACGGGAAAATCTGAGTAATCCTTAGAGAGAGCCTTTCTTATGAAGGATTCAACTTCAAGGTCCGCAGTAGTTACTAAATCAATGACTCCTTTATGATTGATTTCAAACCTCTTTCTAAAGAAAGATTTAAGTATTTTGCCTGCTTCAAGAACTATCTTAATAAAGCTTTGCAACATTTAGAAAAATAAGGCATAAGAATTTAAGCATAAAATTTAAACATAAAAATTTAAAAAGACAATGTATTATTGTATGAGTTCATAGGATTTTAGATTGAGGGGGATTCTCATTAAATTTTTAGAAAACCACTCTAAAGGTGATACGGTCCAAGCCCAAGACTTTTTCACCAAAAAAAAATTCACACCACTCCTGCTCGATAAATACTATACCCATAGTAGTCTTATGGCGACTTCTTTTCATTGAGAGAGGCATCTCTAATTGCTTCACATCTTTACAGCATTTTTAAGTCTTTGATGGGAGGAGGGGTTAGCGAGAGGCTAAAAAGACCTTGAACTTCTGCAAAAAAAAAAAAAAACACTATTACATTCTTAAGGCTTGTTATTTGATTATTTTCTTATATTATTAAAAGTATGAAAAGGTTAAGAAAAACCCCTCTAACTAAAAGGGAGCTAAAACGAATCCTTATAGAGAAGTTACCTCTTCTTTTACAGGAAGACCCAGCCCTCCAAGATTTCTTAGCAGGGTTCTTTAAATCCCATTTTGCAGATCGAGACAAAACAGAAGATGAGATAAAATTTTTAATGAATGAAATAATTAGATTACGAGAAGAAAGTGAGAGAAGATGGGCAGAAGATAGGCAAAGATGGGAGGAAGACACAAGGATATTGCAAGAACACACAAAGATATTACAAGAACACACAAAGATATTGGAAGAACATACAAAGAGATTAGAGGAACATTCTAAAATATTAGAGGAGCATTCTAAAATATTAAAAGAACACTCTAAAAAATTAGAGGAATATTCTAAAATATTAGAGGAGCACTCCAAAATACTGAGGGAACACTCTCAAAAATTAGAACTGTTAACTCAGGAGTTAATTTCTCTTAGAAAGAGGCAAGATGTGCAAATTGGTGCCTTAGGTGCCAGGTGGGGTCTAAAGTCTGAGAGGACCTTTAGAAACGCCCTAAAGGGCCTATTAGAGGAGACCTTTCCTGTTAAGATAGAAAGATATGAAACTACTGATCTTGATGGAGAGGTCTTTGAAGGGAGAGCTGGTAAAAGGGTAGAACTTGATCTTATTATCAGTGATGGCGAGTTAATTGTGGCGGAACTTAAGTCCTCGATTAGTTTGGCTGATGTATGGCTCTTTGAAAAAAAGGTAAAATTTTTTGAAAAAAAGGAAGGTAAGAGAGTTAGTAAAAAGATAATCATCTCTCCAATGATAGATCCAGAGGCCTTAGAGTTTTGTAAAGAATTAGATATTGTTGCTTATACAGATGTGCCCTATCCGGAAGAGGGCTTCTGAGCGAGGCAAATTAATCTTCTAAAAGATCTTAAGGAGAGGTTTTATGAAATTAAGTATAATAGGAGCAGGAGCAGTTGGAACGAGCTGTGCCCACTGGGCTTTAGTTAAAAATATAGCGCAAGAGATAGTTCTCTTTGATATCGTTCCAGGGCTTGCTCGAGGTAAGGCCTTAGACTTAGCTCAAAGTGGGCCTCTTTTTGGATATTCAGGGAAAATTTACGGAACAGAAGATTTTTCCCTCCTTAAGGAGAGTAGCATAGTAATAATTACTGCTGGAAAACCTCGCACCCCTGGGATGAGTAGAGAGGACCTCTTAAAAGTAAATGCAGAAATCGTAAAGTCCTGTGCAGAAAAAATAAAACAATTTGCTCCAGATAGTATTTTAATTGTAGTATCTAATCCTATAGACGCTATGGTATATGTAGCCTATAAAATAACAGGGTTTCCTAAGGAGAGAGTTATAGGTATGGCAGGAGCTTTAGATACGGCAAGATATCGCTATTTTATTGCTGAAGCTCTTGGGGTATCTCCCCGTGATGTTCAAGCTCTGGTTATGGGAATCCATGGTGACCTCATGCTACCTCTTACAAGATTAGCTAATGTAGCTGGTATCCCTATCACTGAACTCTTAAACTCAGAAAAAATTAAGGAGATTGTTGAGCGCACTAAATATGGAGGAGGAGAAATCGTTAACCTCTTAAAAACGGGAAGTGCCTTTACTACACCAGGCTTAGCCACCATTGAGATGGCAGAAGCTATTTTTAAGGATGAAAAGAGGATACTTTCTTGCTCCGTTCTCCTTGAGGGAGAGTACGGCATAGATGGAGTTTTTTTAGGAGTCCCTGTAATACTCGGACGAAGAGGAGTAGAAAAAATTTTAGAAATAAGACTTGAAAAAGAAGAGCTGGAAATCCTTCATAGAGGGGCTGAAGCCTGTAGAAACCTAATTCAAGCCTTACCAGATTTATAATTCTCTAATCAATTTCTCCACCCTATGTTTAATTTCATCCCTTATCTTCCTCAATTGAGTTAAAATCTCCTCCGGAGACCCCTGTAAATCAGCAGGATCTGGCAATGACCAATGCATAACCTTGGCAGAGGGCAAGTAAGGACAGGATTCCTTAGCGGAATCACAAAGGGTTATAATAAGATCCATATCCTTTAGAGGTATTTCCTCTAAGCCCTTGGGCCTAGCCAAACTTAAATCTAACCCCTCTTCTTTCATTATCTCCTTTACATAGGGATTAATTTCTTTTGCAGGTTTAGCACCAGCGGAGTAACACTCTATGTGCTTTCTCAAGAGGGAGGCAAAATACTTCCCGTAAGCCTCAGCCATCTGGCTTCTTGCAGTATTGCCTGTGCATATAAAGGCTATTTTCATAGACCTCTCCTCCATTGAGAAATTATTGAACGATTTACAACTTAACTTAAGGTTGTTAAATTAACTTTAAAAAATAAAATAAAAAAGCCTAAATGAAGGGCACCTTATTTGTTGTAGCACTTCCCATAGGGAATCTCAAGGATATAACTCTCAGAGCTTTAGAGGTTCTAAGAGAGGTAGATATTATCTTAGCTGAGGACACGAGAAGCTTTAAAAAACTCCTCCGAGTATTTCAACTTCCCCCTAAAAGAGTTCTCAGTTTTTATCGAGAAGTAGAGAAAAAAAGGGAAGATAATATTATCGAACTCCTAAAGGAAGGAAAAAAAATAGCCCTTTGCAGTGAGGCTGGCACTCCCCTCATCTCAGATCCAGGAAGTAAGTTAATTCAGAGGGTTCATAGGGAAAAAATAAAGGTTGTCCCCATACCTGGAGTCTCAGCCCTTACCTGTGCTCTCTCCGTTGCAGGTATAGACCTTTCACCGGGCTTTATCTTCTTGGGTTTTATTCCTGAAAAAGAAAAGGAACTTCGCCAAAGATTCAGCTCTTTACCTGAAGACCTACCCATAGTGCTCTTCATACCACCCCACGATTTCCCTACGGTAATCAGATTGTTGCTGAAAATCCTCGGTAATAGAGAAGCCTTTTTGGCAAGAGAATTAACCAAGTTCCACGAAGAGTTAGTATTTAGCACCTTGGAGGAACTTTCCAAGAGAGAGGACCTTAAGGGGGAAATTACCCTTGTGATAGGACCTGCTATAAAGAGCCCTTCTGCTAAGAACACCCAAAGCCCCCCAATACCCCTTGAGGAGCTAAAAAGTAGGTTTTTAGAATTAAAATCTAAAGGTTTTAAAAAAAGAGAAATTTCTAAACTTTTAGCTAAAGATTTGGGGCTAACCACAAAGGAGGTCTACCAAATTTTGAAAGAACTTTAGGGATTTAATCTCTCCGGATGTTCTTTTAAAAATTTTTCGACCTCTTGAAAGAAGGTGGGCAAGAGTAATTCCTCTTTGACTTTTTTCAGGATTCTTCCCTCGCGAAAGATTATTCCTACTCCCTTTCCTCCCGCTATACCCAAATCAGCCTCTCTTGCTTCACCTGGGCCATTTACTACACAACCCATAACCGCTAACTTGATATTGGCCTTAACTCCTCTTGCCCACCTTTCTACTTCTCGATAAAGTTTCATAAGATCAATTTCACACCTTCCACAAGTGGGACAAGCGATTATATCCGGATAAAGGCTTCTCAAACCCAAGTTCCTTAGGATTTCATAGGCTACATAAACCTCCTCCACAGGATCCGCAGTGAGGGAAATTCTTATCGTATCTCCAATGCCTTTAAGAAGGAGGTATCCAACTGCCAAGGTGTTCTTTATAGTGCCTCCAATTAACCCTCCTGCCTCAGTAACCCCTATGTGCAAGGGAAAATCTGACTTTTTGGAAAATTCTTCATAGGCTTTCACCGTCTCCCACCAATTAGAAGATTTTAGAGAAACCTTAAGATTATAGTAATCAAACTTTTCTACCACATAATTTACCCATCTAAGGGCACTTTCTACCATAGCGAAAGGACCTGGTCTTCCGTATTTGCGCAGTAGATCAGACTCCAGAGAGCCAGCATTAATGCCAATCCGCAGGCAAAGGCCACTTTCCTTTGCGGCTTTAAACAAAGAATCAAGCCTTTTCTTATTTTTGATAGTGCCAGGATTAATTCTTAGGCCCGCTACACCTGCAGATATGGCCTTCTCTCCAAGGGAAATATCAAAGTGAAGATCACCAATAATAGGAACCGGCGACTCCCTTACTATCTCTCTCAAAGCCCACACTGCCCTTTCATCAGGTAGAGCCACTCTAACTATCTCACAACCTGCCTCTTTAAGACGTTCTATCTGAGTCAGCGTAGCCTTCACATCTCGAGTATCTGTATTCGTCATACTTTGAACCCTGATTGGATTATCCCCACCAATAGCAACTTTGCCTACCCAAATCTCTCGAGTTTTTCTCCTGCTGATTCTCGGAAACATTTCTCCCCTTGTTTTTTGCATTAAGTTTATTTATATTAAAATATATAATATAATAAATAAAACTTTGATAGAGGTGATGCTATGTTTAAAATTATAACATTGATTTTACTCTTTTTAACTATCTTCAACTTATCCAATGCGCGCAGCACAGAAATCCAGAAATTTACTTTCGGAGTTGTGCCCCAATTTCCTCCAGATTTTATTGAGCAGGCCTGGGGACCTGTTCTTAGAGAAATATCGCTACGCAGTGGTTACCTTTTTGAATTGAAAATCAAAAAAACTATACCTGAATTCGAGAAGGGTTTTCTTAGTGGTGAATTCGACTTTGCCTTTATGAATCCCTATCATATGGTTGTAGCAAGAAGAACCCAAAAGTATGAGCCTATCATAAGAGATGCGACTCCTTTAACAGGAATTTTAGTTGTTAAAAAGGAAAGTTCCGTCTCCAAGGTTGAAGATCTGAATGGAACTACGATAGCCTTTCCTGCGCCCAATGCCTTTGGTGCCTCTCTCTATATGAGGGCCCTTCTTACTGAAAAATTTAAGATCAAGTTCACTCCTAAGTATGTAAAGACCCATGATAATGTCTACCGGCATGTAGTTTTAGGTATGGCAGAGGCTGGAGGTGGGGTAAATCAGACCTTTCAAAGACAACCAGATGAGATACGCAAACAACTACGTATTCTCTATGAAACACCACCCTCTGCTCCCCACCCCATAGCAGTTCATCCCAGAGTCCCTCAAAAGGTAAGAGAAATATTCGTAAAACTCTTTTTTGAGATCTCAAGGGAAAAACGATTTGAAGAAAATTTTAAAAACATGCAGCTCCCTCAACCACTCTTAGCAGACTACAAAAGAGATTATAAACCCCTCGAAAAGTTGAAACTGGAGAGATACTGGGTTGAAGAATAAAGCCAACATCTTTGACCTATCAAAATGGAGATTTGGGAATCAACTCCTTTTTGTCTTTTTTCTGATCTTTTTAACTACCGGTGTGATAGTAAATTATCTGAACTATTCCCTGCAAGTTAATCGTTTTCAAAATCTAATTTATCATAAGGTAAAATTAACAAGAGAGCTTCTCACTTCAGCTATTCTAACACCACTACTTAACGAGGACTTTGATAAAATCGAGAGATATTTGATGAATGTAGTAGATACCGAAAATCAAGTGGTAGGTGTTAAACTGATTAGTCCTTCAGGAATTATCCTACTATCTGCCATTCAGAGTAACGGAACAACAAAGATCCAATATCCTCGTAGCCCCTTTGAGCTTCAACTTGAGGAGAGATATATAGAAAGGGAGAGTGACTGGCTCTATATATTTCCCGTCAAAGTCACTCCCAAAAGTCCTCCCTTAGCCTGGATTTCTCTAAGTTACTCTAAAGAACTTCTTGCTAAAATAAAAAGAGAGAGCTTGCTCACCAATATCTTCACATTCCTTGCCGCTTTGATAGTAAATTTTCTAATCATCGGGATTTTCTCTAAGACTTTTCAAAAAGACCTCAATCTCATCACCAACTTCTTAATCAATCTTCCCGAGAGATATGGCTCATTCTCAAGAGATGTTTTGCATTCCCAGGAAATGCAAACCTTAGAAAGCATAGCAAACAAATTATCGGCTATTCTCAAAGAACAAAGAGAAAAAATTTATGAAGAGAAAAATAAACTTGAGACTATTCTAAATGTCATAAAGGAAGGTTTAGTGGTGGTTGATAGAGATTTAAAAATTATTCACTTTAACAAAGCCTTTCTGGATCTTACAGAGAGTCCTCCCCAAGGGGATTTGGAGGGGGTCAGATTACCTGATATACTACCACTTCACGAAGAAGATTCAAATGAGTGTCTGTGGAAAGGTAAAATAATCTCT
>JANXCE010000038.1 GCA_025059715.1 Caldimicrobium sp. | reverse complement strand
ATTTCCTTGTCAGGAAAAAATCTCTGCACATAACGGGCTAAATTCATATCGGGTAACATAAGAAGTCGCCTCTCAGAAAAGGTTCCCACTATTTTAACTGCATTAGCAGAAGTGCAACAGATATCACTTAAAGCCTTTACCTCTGCGGTTGAATTAACATAGGTTATTACTGGCACACCTGGATACTCCTTTCTAAGCTCGATCACCTCCTCAGGAGAGAGCATATTTGCCATATCACAGCAGGCTCCTGCCACAGGAATTAGGACCCTCTTTTGAGGAGACACAATTTTGGCAGTCTCCGCCATAAAAAAGACCCCACAAAAGACAATCACCTCCGCCTCGGTTTTGCTGGCCTTTAGACTTAACTCCAGAGAATCTCCCCTTAAATCCGCTACATCTTGAATTTCAGGAGGCTGATAATTATGGGCAAGAATAATGGCCTTTCTCTTCTCTTTAAGTTCCCTTATACGCCTTATTAAAACTTCCTTCTCCATAGAGGGTTAGCTCTCCTTATTTCACCTTTACAGATTTTTCTCTAAGGCTTTAAGTAAATCTATAAAACACTCGTAGGGAATCTTCAAGTTGCCAAAGCCCCGTCCCAATTTTATATCAGGTTTGTTTGCGCCGTGGAAATCACTACCACCAGTAATTAAGAGCGCTAAGTGCTTAGCCTTTTCCTGTAAAAATTGCGTAAATTCTCTACTGTGCTCGGAATAAAAGACTTCGACTCCCTTTAAACCCATCTCCTTTAATTCACTCAGATACAAGCTAAGTTCCTTTCTGTCAAGTTTCAAGGTGAAAGGATGGGCTAAAACTGGAACTCCACCTGCCTTTTCTATTAAACTTATAGCTTCCTCTGGGGTTAACAAGGCCTTAGGCACATAAGCAGCAGCGCCCTTTCTAAGATACCTTTCAAAGGCCTCCTCCAAATTTTTGACCACTCCCTTGTCTAAGAGTAACTTGGCAAAGTGAGGTCTACCTATTTCTCCTTGCGCTATTGCTTGAAGTTCTTCAAAGTTTATATCTATACCTAAGGCTTTAAGTTTTTCAATCATCTTGAAATTCCGCTCTTTTCGAGCCTCTTGTAACCTTTTCAACATGGTATCGAGGATCTCTAATTTTGGGGTGAGAAAGTAACCCAAGAGATGAAAATGGCCCGGGCCTTCAAATTTAACACTAATTTCCACCCCACAGAGGAAGGGAAGCTCCTCCTCCTTAGCAGTCTCGTAAGCCTCCTCTAACCCCTTAATCGTATCATGATCAGTTAGAGCTAAGGCCTTTAGCCCCTCTTTTTTGGCAAGATAAATTAATTCCCTGGGGCTAAAGGTTCCATCAGAGGCGGTGGAGTGCGTGTGTAAATCGACCATTAGATTAAAGTTGGCCCCTAAGTTTTAGCTTTCTCTCGTAAGATGCTCTGATAAAGTCTACAAATAGGGGATGGGGCCTTAGAGGTTTAGATTTAAACTCAGGATGAAATTGAACTCCCACAAACCAGGGATGACCTTCAACCTCTATAATCTCTACCAGCTCTTCATTAGGAGAGGTGCCGGTGACCTTTAGGCCTCCCCTTTCTAAAGCCTCTCTAAAGGCATTATTAAATTCGTAACGATGTCTGTGTCTTTCAAAGATTTCCTCCTGCTTATAGGCCTGATAAACTATAGAGTCCCTCTTAAGCTTACAAGGATAGGCTCCTAATCTCATGGTGCCTCCTAAATCACTTTCCTCATTTCTTTGCTCCACACATCCCTTTCTGTAATCAAACCACTCCTTCATTAGGTAAATCACAGGATAAGGAGTATTTGAGTCAAACTCTGTAGAATTAGCTTCTTTCCAGCCTAAGACATTACGGGCAAACTCCACGACCGCAAGCTGCATACCAAGGCAAATTCCAAAAAAGGGTATCCCCTTAGTGCGAGCATAATGAATAGCAAGAATTTTACCCTCTATGCCTCTTGCCCCAAATCCCCCAGGAACCAAAATTCCTTCAACATCTTTAAAAACATCCTCTAAATTCTCCGAAGTTAGTTCATCAGATCCCACATACTTAAGATTTACTCTCAGATTGAGGGCCAATCCTCCGTGAATAAGTGCTTCATTAAGGGATTTATAAGAGTCCTTTAAATTAACGTATTTCCCTACTATGGCAATGGTCACTTCATCCGTTGGGTTTTTGTAAGTTTTTACTATATTTTGCCAAGGTGAGAGATCGGGTTCTCTTGTCCAAATATTAAGCTTTTCCACAATCTTTTCATCAAGCCCCTCTCGGTGAAAAATTAAAGGTATTTCATATATGCAATCTATATCTTTTGCGGTAATCACCGCATCTTCCTCTACATTACAAAAGAGTGCAATTTTTCGCTTTATGTCCGCTGGAAGAAAGCGATCGGTTCTACAGAGAAGGATATCGGGCTGAATACCTATGGCTCTCAATTCTTTAACGCTATGCTGAGTGGGTTTGGTCTTTAACTCCCCGGCAGTTTTTATATAGGGCACATAAGTAAGATGAATGTAAAGCACATTTTCTTTTCCTAAATCGTAGCCAAGCTGTCTTATAGCCTCTAAAAAGGGAAGACTCTCTATGTCTCCTACAGTGCCCCCAATTTCTACAATGGCAATATCCACCTCTTTTGAGGCAAGTTCTAAAATAACTGTTTTAATCTCATCGGTAACATGGGGTATAATCTGGACCGTTCCTCCTAAGTAGACCCCCTTTCTTTCTTTGGTTATAACCGAGTAGTATATCTTACCAGAAGTATAGTTGTTTTTTCCTGACATAATTGTAGAGGTAAATCTCTCGTAGTGGCCAAGATCGAGATCAGTTTCCGCACCATCTTCAGTTACGTAGACTTCTCCATGCTGAAAGGGATTCATAGTGCCTGGATCAACATTAATGTATGGATCAAGTTTTAAAAAGGTAACTCTTAAGCCCCTTGCTTCCAGAAGGGCTCCAATGGAGGCTGCCGCTAAACCTTTTCCTAAGGAGGAAAGAACTCCTCCAGTTATAAATATAAACTTCGTATGAAATTTCCCTCTCTTTTTCATTACTCTCACCCTCTATTACAAATAAATCCAATCTCTTGAAAAGGTAGTCAACCTTCTAAGCCCCTTTGCCGTTACCTGAAAGGTATCCTCTAAACCTATCACTCCAAGCTCCCGCACATGAAATTTAGGCTCTAAAGCTATCACCATATTTTCCTTCAGGGCTACTTTGCTTTTGGGGGATATAACTGGAGGCTCATCTATTTGGAGACCTACTCCATGTCCAACAAAAGCTAAAGGTTCGCCATGATACATAAAGTATCGATCAAACCCCCAATTTTTAACTATATCTAAAGCTATTTCAAAAATCTCCGCACAGGACCTTCCAGGGACAGCTTCTTTCTCTAAGGTTTCAAGTATCTCTAAAGAAGCCCTATAAAAGGGCTCCGCATCTTTTACTCTTCCAAAACTAGCCATTCTGGTTTGATCCACATAATAGCCATTATAGTATCCTGAAAAGTCAATCAAGATAGGTTCCTTTTCTTTAAGTCGCTTGTAACTTGCACCTCCTGGAAATCCGGGCACCCCTTTGCCTCCTTCCCCTGTAGTATAAGCAATAGGATAAAGTCCCTCTTTTCCGGATAGAAGATAGCCATAAGTAAGTTCAAAATTATTAAAAGAGCGGGTATAGCCTGGATGCCCAAGTCTTCTCAAATTGCCTTCTAAAAGGGCACTACTATAAATTTCCCTTTGGCCAGGCCTAAACCCCCGTAGGGACTTCTTTAAAGCCCTCCCAAGAATCTGCCCTGCTCTCCTTTGATAGGCTATTTCTCTTGAGCTTTTGATCATTCTTAACTCCCAAAGGATTTCATCCAGTGGCTTAACAGAAAAATCAGAAAAATAACCCTTTATAGTTTCACCCTCTAATAGATTAAAGGCTCCGTATTCTAAGGCTAGTCGCTTAAAGGAGAGCTCTTCTAATAAAAGAGGAATTTCTCTAAAACCCTTGAGAGGTCTAAAAGGATGGGTTTTAAGACCTTTTCCTAAATCCATAGGTCTCTTAACCAATAATAGGTGTTTATCTGGGGTCACTAAAAGGGCTCCCTTTATCCATAGACCGGTAAAATAAAAGATATTCAACGGGGAGAAAATTAAAGCTACCTCTAAGTCCCGTTCTTTAAGGGTGTCTTTAAGTTTTTGAAGCCTTTTTTTAGTCTCTTCTTTGACCATGTGGGAATGGGGAGAAATTTTTTTTTAAAAAATCCGCAATTTTTAAAACTGTCTCTGCATAGGGTTCACTGATATTATATTTCATTATAACTCGTTTTTTGTGGACATAATCTCCTTCTCTTCGATAGCCTTCTTTATGAAGATAATTAGCAATACTTGCCAGGGCATCAGGAATATTGTAGAGGTCAACCTTACCATCACCATCCCAGTCATATCCGTAGTTCACATAACTTTTAGGCACAAACTGAGGGAATCCAAAAGCTCCAAACACGGAACCTTTTATGCTAAGGGGATCCCAATTATTTCTGTAGGAGATTTCAAGAAAATACAACAATTCTTCATAGGCCCAGCGAGCTCTTCTCTCCCAACGTCTTCTAATCGTCTCATTTTCAAGGGATATTTCTGGATTATCAACTATATATCTTTTAAATAGGTCCTCCTCTCCGGAGAGAGCCAAACTAAAAAAAGTGTTTAAAACGCTATGATGCCCCGTCTTTCTACCCAGGTCAGTCTCCACAAGAAATATGGCCACAATTACTTCTTTATCCACCTTAAACCTATTTTCAAGAGAGGATAAAAACTCTATATTTTCCTCCAAAAATTGTTGAGCTCTTCTCAGTCTCTCTAATTCTAAGAATTGATGATAGGGAAGTTTGGCCTCTTTCCAAGTAAGACTTTTTAGCATCACCTCTGGAGAGTAAGACAAATTTGGGCTACAAAAAAGATTTTCTATGTATTCCTTGGGAACTCTCTCTTTCAAATCGCCTTGCAGGCGCTTTATAAGTTTTTCTGCAAAACTTCTTACCTCCTCCGAAAGATTAGTTAGACAATGCCTTTGAGAGGATTGTATTTGTGGAAAAGGGGCCTCCAGAGGAGCTTCTGGAGATCTTTCCGGCCCTTGAAGACTTACTAAAAAGAAGATTAACCCTAATGCCAAACTATAGAACATCTTCCTTAGTCCCGTGCTAAATTTAAAAGAGATCCTGCAACTAAACAGGCTTGCTCCCTCTCAGTAAATTCCCCCACCGCATAAATCTCTCCTTTACCTAAAATTTCGATTTTAAATCTTCTCTCTCCAGAAAGGAGAGCCCTTTTTAATCCCTCTATCCTAAATCTATCACCACTTTCTAAGCTTGCAAACTCCGAGGGATCTTCAAATTGTAAGGGTATTATTCCAAAATTTATTAAATTACTCCTATGAATTCTGGCAAAACTCTTAGCTAATTTGAGACGAACTCCCAAATATCGTGGTGCAAGGGCTGCATGTTCTCTACTTGACCCTTGACCATAATTTTCTCCACCAATTACACCTACACATAAACCCTTCTCCTTTAGAGCCAAGGCAGATTTAGCAAAATCTGATTTAAGATTTTTAAAAACATATTGACTTATAGCAGGAAGATTACTTCGTAGAGGTAGAATCTCTGCACCTGCTGGCATTATATGATCTGTGGTTATGTTATCACCAACTTTCAGAAGAAATATACCTTCTAAATCCTCGGGCAGAGGATCAAAGCTGGGAAGTGGTGCTATATTTGGTCCTCTAATGATAGCAACCTTTTTAGCTTCCTCTTCTGGTAGGGGAGGTATAAGTAGACTATCATTAAGTATAAACCTTTCAGGCAGGGTTACCTCTGGATAATCTCCAAGCTCTCTTGGATCTGTTATGACGCCCTTTACCGCACTGGCAACAGCAGTTTCTGGGGAGACTAAATATATAAAATCTGGATTAGTGCCTGATCTACCAGGGAAATTCCTGGTAAAAGTGCGCAAAGAGATAGCTTGCGTGGGAGGAGCCTGCCCCATGCCAATACATCCTAAGCAACCCGCTTGATGCAATCTAACTCCTCCACTGATCAGACTCTTTAAACCAGAGAGATCCGCTAAATTTTCTAAAACCTGTAAAGAGCCAGGATTCACCTCTAAGGAAACCATAGGATGAACTCTAAATCTTTCTAAAACTTTAGCCACAAGAAGAAGATCTTTAAGACTGGAATTGGCACAGGATCCTATGATGACTTGAAAAATTGGCTTACCTGCCTCTTCAGAAACTCTTTTTACATTATCCGGAGAGGAGGGACAAGCACAAAGGGGTTCAAGTTTGGTGAGATCCACCTCAATAATTTCGTCGTAATTTGCATCGGGATCCCCTTTTAGTTCTACAAAATCTTCCTCTCGTCCTTGTGCACGAAGCCAAGCTCTGGTGAGTTCATCGGAGGGAAAAATACTGGAGGTTGCTCCCATTTCAGCTCCCAAATTACAAATAGTGGCCCTTTCAGGCACAGTTAGGCTCTTTACGCCCTCACCAAAGTATTCCAAAACTTTTCCTAAACCTCCTTTGACAGTAAGTTTGGAAAGAAGATATAAGGCAACATCTCTAGCTGAAACCCAGGGCTTGAGTTTTCCTTTTAAGTGGATACCCACAATTTTAGGCATCCTCAGATAAAAGGGTTTTCCTGCCATGGCCATAGCGACATCAAGACCTCCTGCCCCTATCGCTAACATGGAACAACCACCCGCAGTGGGAGTGTGGCTATCTGAACCTATCAAGGTTTTACCAGGTTTGGCAAACCTTTCCAAATGAACCTGATGGCAAATTCCATTTCCAGGTTTTGAAAACCAAATTCCATAACGCATGGCCACTGTTTGCAAGAATAGGTGATCATCCGCATTTTTAAAATCGGTCTGCAGAAGGTTGTGGTCTACATAGGAGACCGAAAGCTCAGTTTTTACTCGCTCAAGCCCTATGGATTCAAATTCAAGATAAGCCATGGTGCCTGTGGCATCCTGAGTTAGAGTCTGATCAATCCTCAGAGCTATCTCTTCTCCTGGAACCATTTTTCCTGCAACTAAGTGAGTAGCAATAATTTTTTGGGTAAGGTTTAATCCCATATGAACCCCCTTTGGCTATATTTCACCAAAACAATCGGGAAAGAGACTCTTTAGTTGCATCCTAAGCCCCTCTGCTGAAATCTTTGATATAAGTCCTTTGTTGGTCAACACTGTCGTCAGATAAGCAAACTCCGCTATATTAAGAGGAGTAAAAACTTCATAATCTTCATTCTTTATTTTTCTTACCGCATAGAGTCCTAAATAAGGCAAAATCTTCACCAGGTTTTCACAGGTATCCTTTAACTGAAAAATTAAATGTAGATGTTTAACCTTTAAATAGGGGGGTAGCTCTCCCTTTTCTTTCGAATTGAGAATTTTGAAAGTAATATCCTTTGAGGTAACTACCTCCCTCTTTGGGAGACAATTCTGAAAAAAATCCTTTGGTAAAAACTCTTTCAAATATAAAAGTAAGTTTTTAGTAAACTTAAGATCAAGATGTTCCGTTAAAAGTTGTCTAAAGGTATAAATAGAAAGGGTTATTAAATATTCCCTCTTTCCAAGCTCATCAAATTTGATAAAAGGTATAGCTCTTTCTAAGAGTTTGTATATAGGCATATCACTTAGAGCTCTCATTTTAAGAGTAATAATGTAGAGTTTAAAGAGATCCTCCTCAGAGAGCTTTAAAGCCTTTAGACCAAAATTCAGATACTCCTCAGGCTTTTCAGGTAGTAGAGTGTATAGTTTTACCTCCATAACGGAATCTAAATTTTATATGGAAATAAGTTTTTCTGCAAGGACCAGATCATCGGGATAGGTTATTTTGAAATTCTTTAAGGACCCCTCTACAAGTCTTACCTTATATCCGTAATGAAAGAGAAGGGAACTTTCATCGGAGAAAAAGAGACCTTCTCTTAGGGCTTTTTCCAGACAATCTTTCAAGATGGAAAATCTTATTCCTTGAGGAGTTTGCACAAGATAAAGGCCCTCTCTGTTTATAGGTCTTAGTAAATACCCTTCATATCCCTCTATTAGGGCATCTCTTACCGGTATAACCGGGATAGCAGCTCCCCACTTAAGAGTTGCTTTATAAACCTCTGTAACAATCTTTGGATCCACTAAAGGTCTAACTCCATCGTGAACCAAAATAACCTCTTCTTTATCAATTATATCCCTTAATCCATTATATACGGATTCCTGTCTCGTTGAACCTCCCTCATGAATGTTGAGCACTCTCTTAATAGCAAACTTGGTTATGGCTTCCTTCACAAAATTTTTAAAGTCCCTTGGAACTACCAGATGAATTCCCTTACAAAGAGGGTGGTCTTCGAAGACTTTAAGGGTGTAAATAAAAAGAGGTATCCCTTTAAGAGAAATAAATTGTTTTGGTATTTCTTTACCCATTCTTTTACCCATACCGGCACAGGGGATAATTGCTATGAACATTTATCCCTCTCTCCTTTGAAAGGTTTGATAAAGAGACCTATAAAGTGGGGATTTTGTGAGAAGTTCTTGGTGATTACCCTCTGCCACAATTTTCCCTTTGTCCATCACCACGATTTTGTCCGCTTGCACTACCGTGGAGAGGCGATGGGCAATAACAATTAAGGTATGTTTACCCCGCAGGTTTTGGAGGGCATTTTCAATTGCTCTTTCGGTGAGGGTATCCAGCTGGCTGGTTGCCTCATCAAGTATTATAATTGGAGGTCTCTTTAAAAAGACTCGGGCCAAGGCAAGCCTCTGTTTTTGGCCTCCCGATAAAGTAAAACCCTCTTCTCCTAATACAGTTTCAAAGCCCTGGGGAAGACTCTCAATAAACTCCAGGGCCTGGGCAAGTCTACAGGCCTCTCTGACCTCCTCATCATTAGCCTCTGGCTTTACCAAAGTGAGATTATCCCACAGCGATAGATTAAAAAGAAAGGGCTCTTGCCATACCATACCGTAAAGACCTCTTAGGCTTTCTAAATCAAAGTCTTTAATAGGCTGATTGTCCAAAAAAATTTCCCCTTCAGTAGGATCATAAAATCTCGGAAGAAGTGATATGAGAGTGCTTTTGCCTGCACCACTTGGACCAACAAGCGCTATTATCCTTCCTGCTGGAATAAACAACGATATCCTCTCTAAAACCAATGGTAAGTCCTGACCATATCTGAAAGAAACTTCCTTTAGATAAATCCCCTCTCGGGGTGGGAAAGCTTTAAAGTTGCCACCCAGTTCTTCTTCTATTTTTAAGACCTCTTCAATTCTCATCCAAGCCCCCTGAGCCTCCTTTAGGCCTGTATAAGCTCGAGCAAGTTTTCTAAGGGGGTTAAATATAAGAAGCATAGCAGTAATGAGGGATAATAGAGCCCCAGGACTTATACTCCCTTTCATTATGAGAAAACCTCCATAGCCGACTATTAGTGCACCTCCCAACCCCGTCATCAAGTCCACTAAACTCTTTGAAGATTCTTTATATTTAGTAACTTTTAAACTTAAAACATAAAACCTTTCTAACTCCTTAGAAAAAAGTTTAATTAGGATTTCCTTAGAGGGAACGAGTTTAATTTCGCGAATTCCTTGAAGGACCTCCCCTGTTCGATGGGTCAATTCTCCAGTAGCTCTTTGAGTAAGACTTCGGGCTCTTCGAGCCTTAGTTCCCAAATACTTAGTCCCCCAAACAATAGCGGGAAGAGTTACGAGAATTAATAGGGTTAGATCCCATTTCTGATAAAAGGCTACACTTATCAAAACTAAGACTGTAAAAGCTTCTTTAAAAATTATCTGAAAGCTCTCTCCTAAAACAGGTTCAATCTGAGAGGTATCATTAATCACTCTTGACACAGTTTGACCGCTTCTTTCTTTGGTTATAGATGAATAGGGAAGATAAAGACATTTTTTAAAAAGCTTAAGACGAAGAGAATTGACAACCTTTATAGACAATGCTTTCATGAAA
The DNA here is from genome assembly GCA_025059715.1 of Caldimicrobium sp. Lineage (GTDB taxonomy): Bacteria > Desulfobacterota > Thermodesulfobacteria > Thermodesulfobacteriales > Thermodesulfobacteriaceae > Caldimicrobium. The sequence goes on along the minus strand of JANXCE010000038.1, from coordinate 3,979 downwards.
TAGGCTTGTAAAAGAGAAAAGAACCCAATTAGAGAAAAAAGTAGAAATATATAAACAGGAACAAATTTAAAGTAAGCATAATTTTTCTCCTCAAATACAAAATTAAAAATTGGCTTTGCTGACCAGGTGCCAAACCCTGTTAAGGCTGAAGACAAAAGTGCAAAGGATAATCCCAGAAAAAGCAGTTTAGATTGAGCTTTGGCTTGAAAGATAATAAACTTGAGAAAACTCTTTGTTTCTTGATCCAATTTAGAAAAACCACTTTAAGATACCAAGAAGGGCAAATACTTGCCCAACCCAAAAGACAAAAAGCCACTTAATTAGACTAATTTTTGTATTATATATTTCCCTGGTTAAATCCGCTCGGACCTTCTCAATCTCTTTGGTTAAATCCGCTCGAACTTCTTCAATTTTCTTGGTCAAATCCGCTCGAACTTGTTCTATATCCTTGGTTAAATCTGCTCGGACCTTCTCAATCTCTTTGGTTAAGTCTGCTCGGACCTTCTCAATCTCTACGGTAAGTTCTGCTCTTAAATTCTCTATCTCTTTAGTTAAGTCCGCTCTTAGCTTTTCAATCTCTCTGATTAAGCGAACTTCCGTTTCTTTGATCTCTTTGGTTAAAATCAATACACTTTCTTGATGTTCTTCCTTGGTAACAGCTCTCCTTTTTTCCAATTCTTCAATATACTCCGCGAGAATTCGCGCAGGCTCCTCCCCAAATTGTCTAAAGGCCTCGTAAATTTTAACAGCAGTTATCATAAGAACTTAAAAATTAGGTTCTTACCATCTTATATAGTCTCGCCACCCTCTCCTCTATGGGTGGGTGAGTAGAAAAGAGCTTTAGCAAGCTCTTGCCTGAGAGGGGGTTTACAATGAACATCTGGGCCTGGGCAGGGTTTACATCCATAGGATAGGCTCTATTCCATGATTCTAATTTCTCAAGAGCACGGGCAAGGGCAGTGGGGTTCTTAATTATTTGAGCTCCTGTTTCATCTGCCAGAAATTCTCTACTTCTGCTGAGAGCCAGTTGAATAAGAGTTGCCGCTATGGGAAGAACAATAATACCCACTAACATACCTATCAAGGCAAAAGGATTTTTACTGTCCTCTTCCTCTCTTCCGCCAAAGAGCATAGCCCATTGAGCCATTTGGGCTAAATAACTAATAGCTCCCACTATGGTGGCAGCGATCGTAGAAATAAGTATGTCTCTATTTTTAATGTGAGCTATTTCATGGGCGATAACACCAGCTAATTCCTCTCTACTTAAGAGCCTTCTAAGCCCTACTGTGACTGCTACTACACCGTTTTCAGGATTCCTACCTGTAGCAAAGGCATTAGGAGTTTCAGAGGGAATAAGGTAAACCTTAGGTTTAGGAATGCCAGCCCTTCGGGCTACCTCCTCTACTATAGCATGTAGTTCAGGATCTTCCTCTCTCTCTACCGGCTGAGCACCACTCATGGCCAATACTATCTTATGAGAATAAAAATAAGCTATAAAATTCATTAGCCCAGCCAACAAAAGGGCAATCGTTGCTCCAACCTTTCCTCCAAGTAATTGCCCCAAAACTACAAAAAGAATGGTTAATATGGACAAAAAAAGAAAGGTTTTTATAGTATTCATAGAACACCTCCCTAATTAAGGTATTTAAACCTTATTTTTCAAGAAAAAATATAGTTAAACTTCCCTCAAAAGTCAATAGAGTTTAAATTGTTTAATATCAATTCTTAGAAGAGTAGAAGTTCAATACTTATACTCTATGGATCTTAACTTTGAGTTTCTAACCTCCAAGAAAATGAAAATACTTTTCTGGGGCAAAGGTTTCTATGTAGTGGAGAAATTTCGTCCAAGGCATAGGTGGTGCAAAATAATAACCCTGTGCTTCATCTACTCCCAATAAGATCAAATGTTTAAGCTGTTCTTGGGTTTCCACTCCCTCTGCTATCACCTTCTTATTCAAAATCTTGGCTAAGCTCACAATAGTTTTAACAATCTCTAAATCCGTATAGGAATTTAACATGTTTTGAACGAAAATCAGATCAATTTTAAGATCATGGAAAGGTAGGGTGGAAAGATATTTAAAAGAGGAGTATCCTGTGCCAAAATCGTCTAAGGCCACTTTTACCCCAAGGTCAGTTAGTCTTTTTATTTGCTCCGCTATAGTCTCCGGATCATCAACAAAGATGTTTTCAGTTATCTCAATGGTCAACTTAGTGGGACATACACTGTATTTTTCAAAAATATTTTGCAGATTTCTGACTAAATCTACCTCCTTTAATTGTTGTGGGGAAAGATTCAAAGATAAATCTAAGGCTACATAGAGACCTTCTTTTAGAGATTGCATGATCTTACAACTTTCTTCTACTATCCAGTAGCCCAGCTCTTTGATTAGGCCAGAGTCTTCCATAATCCAGATAAACCGACCAGGTGGAATTATCCCCTCTTCTGGATCTACCCAGCGAACTAAAATCTCACCCCCTATAACTCTTTGCTCCTTTAAACTAATACGAGGTTGAGTATAAAGGATAAATTGACTTTCCTTTAGGGCTTTTTTCAATTTAGGAAGAAGGTATAAATACTCCTTTGCCCTGCTGTAAAACTCTCTTTTGAAAAGGTAAATATTATTTCCCCCTTCTTTTTTTGCCTCTTTTAAGGAACTTTCCGCACAACGCAAGAGCACCCGTGGATCATCTCCGTCTTCGGGAAAGGTGCTTCCACCAAGGGATAAGGTGAATTCTACATAATTTTTAGATGTTTTGACAGGTTTAGAAAGCTCCTCTTTGATCCTTCTTAAAATTTCATAGGGTGTTGAAGTATTAAGGGCAAATATAAAACTGCTCCCCCTGCCTCTGGCAATCTCCCCATCAACTATCTGTTCCTTTAATCTCTTAGCAAGCTCTATCAACACTTCATCCCCCACATCATAACCAAACACCTGATTTATGGCAGTAAACCTATCCACATCCACAATACCCACCAAAAGGGACTCCCCAGTGCGGCTGGCTTTTTCTATCATCTTTTCTAACTTAAAAAGAAAATAAGTCTGTCTCGGCAAACCAGTGATAGAGTCAAAGAAAACACTCTCCTCTTCCTTTTCCAACACTAATCTCACTATTAAATGCAAAATAGAGGGAAGGTCCTCTAAAAGTAAAAGCCGTTCCCATTCACTATAATTTCTTTCAGTAATCTTAAAGGCAAAATATAAAGGCCCCTTAGAAGTAAGAATGGTATAAATTAACACCTTGAATTTCCCATCCTCAAAGATATCTCTTAAGTAGTCCGCTACGTCCTCTTGTTCCAAGAAAAGAACGCCCTCCGCTTTCGAAGCAAGCGAAAGGTATTTTTCTAACCATGCCTCTAAAGCACTCTCATAGGTCATAGATTTTTTCAAAAATTTAAACTCTTTAAGGCAGGCAAAATCCTTTATAAAAGGAATTAAAGTGATTTGCTTGGGAATTTCTTCAATTAATTCTTCAAGATTTCTTACTCTCCAAAGTAGCTCATAGAGCCTTGTGAAGAAGTAATAAATATAGAGAACGTGCTCAATTTGTGTTTTTGATTCATAAAAATGTCTTCTCTCTTTAAAGAAATATTCCTTTAAACTCTCAACCAAATCCTGTAGTAAAAGACCACATTCTCTTTTTTCACACCTTATGGCGTTGATGATATCTTTACAAAATTGTAGCCAGGCTTCTAAGCCCTGATTTATCAAAATATCTAAAAGAATCTCTCTACGGTCTGATTCAGCATCTTCAGAAAAAAGCTTTTGTATGTAATTATCTAAAAAATCCCTCATGGCTTAAATCTTTAAATCTTAAACCAACTGATGGATTTTCTTAGTTCCTTACCTGCTTCTTCCAATACAATAGAAGTCTCCCTTACTTCGTTTATGCTCTTTTTCACTTCGTTTGAAAGCTGAGATATTCTAATCATGCTCCTATTAATATTGTCAATAGCCTCTCTCTGTTGCTCTGTAGCTAT
>JANXCE010000037.1 GCA_025059715.1 Caldimicrobium sp. | reverse complement strand
TTAGGTGATTTGCCTGAGGTAAAGAAGCTTGATGCAGAGGCTATAAGGAGGGCGATTGAAGTGCAAGCTGATCCTCCTATGGATAGGGATAGAGAAAATCCACCTCTTAAGCGTTGGTGGTGGTATCTGGACTTAATTGCGGAGAAGAAATATCCAGCAGAGCTCTTGCCCGAGCACTTAAGAGAAGTATACCTCAAAAGCTAAACTTTGAAGTGATTTCCTTGCTCTTACAAAGAAATAGTTCCAAATCACAAATCTTTGTTATAATTACTAACATAATTTATCGAGGTGCAATTTAAAAACGAAAAATCTTTAAGCAAAATAAGTATTTGGGGTTTACTCACTTGCTAAGTTAAAAAAAACGCTCTTATGAGCTCAATCTTAGGGCTCCTCGTTGCAGTGCTTGCGATAGGACTAATCGTCCAAGCTATTGTCTTTGCTGTCTTCTTCTACGGGGCTATTACCTATATCCTTTACAAAATACTGCTCTCAGTTTTAACCTTAATTATTAAAGGTGTTAAAAATCTCTTATACCAAATTTCTTCTCGTAAAAAGATCAGTAAGTAAAAAGGGAGTAAGTTTAGAGGAGAGTTTTTTCCTTTCGGTAATTATCTTCTCTTAGCGAGCGTTCTCCCTTTACTCTTTGAACGGATTTTATTTATGTTTTTTTTATTTTTTTGACTTAGATCAAGGTTTTTTCATTAAAGAGAGTTTAACTTAGATTTTAAAAAAACTAACAGGAGGTTGGGCTTATGTTTTGTAACCAATGTGAACAAACAGCTAAAGGTTTTGCCTGCACAGTTAGAGGAGTTTGTGGAAAGACCCATGAAACCGATGTTCTTCAGGATCTCTTGATTTATGCCTGTGCTGGATTAGCAGAAGTTGCCTTAGAGGCGGAAAAAAAGGGTGTAAAAGTAGAAGAAGTAGACTCCTTTCTTATGGAGGCGATTTTTTCTACTCTTACAAATGTAAATTTCGATCCCGAGAGAATAAAGGCTTATATTGAAAAAGCTGTAAGTCTGAGAGAAAGGTGCAAAATTGAGGGAAAGGTGGATGTGGATACTCCCTGGGCCCATTTTAAGCCTGCAGGTGCAATGGAGGAACTCATCAAACAGGCAGAGGAACGAGAGCTCGAACCTTCTCTTATGAAGGAAGAGGGAGAGGATATTGCCAGTCTTAAGTTAACCATCCTCTACGGGTTAAAGGGAATTTCCGCTTATGCCTATCATGCGGAAAAGCTTGGAGTGAGGAAAGAAGAAATCTATAGAGTATTTAAAGAACTCTTAGTTAGTATCTTTAAAGATAAGTCTTCGGATCTTAGAACTTGGATTGAGCGGGCCTTAGAAGTAGGTAGAATTAATTTGCTTACCATGGAAGCCTTAGATCAAGCCCATACTTCCACTTTTGGACATCCTCAACCAACTAAGGTTCCTCTTGGAGTAAAGGCAGGAAAGGCTATTTTAATCTCCGGACATGACTTAAAGGATTTGTATGAGCTTTTAAAGCAAACTGAGGGCAAGGGTATTTATGTTTACACCCACGGAGAAATGCTTCCTGCTCATGGGTATCCAGAACTGAAGAAGTTTCCCCATTTATATGGACATTATGGAACAGCTTGGCAGAATCAGCAGAAGGAATTCGAAGCCTTCCCAGGGCCGATTGTATTCACTACCAATTGTCTTATGCCCCCAAAGGAATCCTATAAGGAGAGGGTTTTCACAATGGGGCCCGTTGGGTATCCTGGAGTCAAACACCTAACGGAAGTGGACTTTTCTCCAGTTATCCAAATGGCCCTCGAGATGGAAGGGTTTAAAGATGATATTAAAGGAAAAGAAATTTTAACGGGCTTTGCCCATGGAGCGGTATTGTCTGTAGCAGGAAAAGTGGTTGAACTTGTAAAGGCTGGTAAAATAAGACACTTTTTCCTCGTAGGAGGCTGTGATGGAGCTAAACCAGTTAGAAATTATTACACCGAATTTGTGGAAAAGGTCCCTCAGGATTGTGTAGTTTTAACCCTTGCCTGTGGCAAGTTTAGATTTTTTGATAAAGACTTGGGAAATATTGAGGGGATACCAAGATTATTGGATATTGGACAGTGCAATGATGCCTATTCAGCTATTCAAATAGCAGTAGCTTTGGCGAAGGCCTTTAATGTGGAGGTAAACCAGTTACCTCTCTCTTTAATTCTCTCTTGGTATGAACAAAAGGCTGTGGCCATATTCTTAACCCTTCTGTATTTGGGTTTGAAAAATATGAGACTTGGACCGAGTATGCCAGCCTTTTTAAGTAAAAATGTGGCAAGCTTTATTGCAGAAACCTACAACCTTAAGCCCATATCTACCCCTGATGAAGACCTAAGAGCCATTTTAGGATAGGAATTTAGCTTCACTTTGAGCTCACTCTTAAAAGTGGGGGAGGAGACTCTTGTCTCCTCCCACTCACTTTTTTTATTCAAAATTTGATTTAAAATAAAATTATGCGCTGTTTAGAGTCTTTTGATGTAATAGTTGTTGGTGCAGGACATGCAGGGATAGAGGCCGCTCTTGCATCCGCACGTCTTGGATGTAGGACCCTCGTTATAACTCTTAATTTAGAGAGAATTGGAGCCATGAGTTGTAATCCCTCTATTGGTGGAATAGGAAAGGGACACTTAGTTAAAGAAATTGATGCCCTTGGTGGAGAGATGGCCTTAGCTATTGATGAAACAGGGATTCAATTTAGAAAGCTTAACACTAAAAAGGGACCCGCAGTTAGAGCCACCAGAGCTCAAGCAGATAGATTTCGTTATCAAGAGAGAATGAAAAACACCTTAGAGAATACACCCAATCTTTATTTAAGGCAAGCTTCTGTATCACAGTTAATCGTAAGGGACAAAAGAGTTATAGGTGTTAAAACTCGCACTGGAGAAGAATATGGCGCCAAAGCAGTGGTTATAGCCACAGGGACCTTTTTGCGAGGCCTAATTCATATTGGTTTAGAATCCTTTCCCGCAGGAAGACTTGGAGACCCTCCTTCAAATAGATTATCAGACCATTTACGGGAACTCGGGTTTAACTTAGGAAGATTTAAAACCGGAACTTGCCCAAGGCTTGATGGTAGAACCATTGATTATAGTAAGTGCGAGCTTCAATGGGGAGATTATCCTGTTCCTCTTTTTTCCTTTAAAAATAAAGGAAAAAGACCACCATTACCCCAAGTCCCCTGTTTTATTACCTATACTACTCCGCAAACCCATGAAATCATAAGGAAAGCCTTGGATCGCTCACCACTTTTTACTGGCAGAATAAAATCAAGAGGTGTCAGATATTGCCCATCTATTGAAGATAAAATATTTCGTTTTGCAGACAAGGATCGCCATCAAGTTTATCTTGAACCAGAAGGGCTTGATACAATAGAAGTTTATCCCAACGGAATAAGCAATAGTTTACCAGTAGATGTTCAAGTCGAAATGGTGAGAAGTATTCCGGGCTTAGAAAAGGCTATTATTTTAAGACCAGGATATGGTATTGAATATGACTTTGTATATCCCGATCAATTAAAACATACCTTAGAGACAAGATTAATTGAGGGGTTGTTTTTAGCAGGACAAATAAATGGGACCACTGGCTATGAAGAAGCGGGAGCCCAGGGACTTATCGCTGGGATAAATGCCGCATTGAAAGCCAAGGAAGAGGAGCCCTTTATTCTGGATCGTTCTAAAGCCTATATCGGAGTCTTGATTGATGATTTGGTAACCAAGGGCACCGACGAACCATACAGAATGTTTACCTCTAGAGCGGAATATAGACTTCTTCTGAGAGAAGATAATGCGGACTTAAGGCTTACGGAGCTAGGGAAAAGGTTAGGCCTTGTTGATGAGGAAAGATGGCAGATTTTTCTTGAAAGAAAAAGAAACATTGAAGAACTCATGACCTTTGTAAAGGAAACCAAGGTATCTCCAAGTTTTATAAATACCTATTTAGAGAAGATGGGTTCAACTCCTATCAGAGAACCTCAAAGACTAATAGAACTTTTAAGAAGACCTGAAGTTGAATGGCAAACCCTTAGAGATTTAATCGGTGAGTTAAAGAAATTTTCCGATGATGTTTTAGAGGAAGTAGAAACTGAAATTAAATATAGTGGTTACATCGAAAGGTTAGAAAAGGAGGTTGAAAAATTTCAAAAGTGGGAAAACATTAAACTACCTTCAGATGTAAATTACTTCGAAATTCCAGGGCTATCAACTGAAGTTAGAGAAAAACTAAATAGGATTAAGCCTCAGTCCTTGGGTCAAGCCCTAAGGATTCCTGGTATTACTCCGTCCGCTATCACAGCTATTCAAATTTATCTTAAGAGGCGAGGCTCAAAAACTGAAAGAGATGATACTTTATTAAGTCACAAAATCAGTTAAGCCATTATAAAAAAGGTGGATATTAGGCCCTCCAACCATAAATAATGTCTGGAAAAGTTAGTTATCAAAGGGCTTTTAAAAGGGAAACAACGCAATTTAATGGGAAATTTATTCAAGTTACATTTTTTTAAAATAACTCGGAGGTAAATATGGGTGTTGATAAAACTTTAGCCTATCAATATCTCAAAAAGACCGATTTATCCTATGAGACCTTAGGGTTCAGAGAAATTTACATAGAGCCTACCAGTCCGTATAAAAGCTATTCAAATGCGGAAAGAGTAAAACTTCCAGAGGTCATCTTTCCAGAAACCCCTAATTTTTTTGAAATTTTAATGAAAAGACGCAGTGAGAGAAAATATAAAAAGTATCCCATAACGTTGAAGGAATTAGCCCTATTGTGTTTTGCAATTCAGGGTATAACCGCTAAAGCGGGACCTTATTTGTTAAGAACTGCTCCCTCTGCCGGCGCTCTCTACCCAATAGAGACCTATCTTGCCATAAATTACAGTGAGGATTTATCCGCCGGTATATATCACTTAGAAGTAAGGTCTTTTTCCTTAGAAAAACTAAAAGAAGGGAATTTTGGTAAAATTTTAAAGGATTTAGCCTTAGGGCAGGCTTTTTTTGAATTGGCAAGTGTGGTGTTCATATGGAGCGCCCTTCTAAGGCGGACTATGTCAAAATATGGTGAAAGAGGCTTAAGGTATATATTTATGGACGTTGCTCACATTTGTCAAAATCTCCTTCTATCCGCGGTTGCCCTGGGATTGAAAGCCTGTCCAGTTGGAGCTTTTTTGGATCAAGATTTTAATAAGTTGTTAGAGTTAGATGGGACAGAAGAGAGAATTATTTATATGGCCACTGTTGGAAAATAATCTCATAAGGACAATAATTTGTTTATAGACTTGACAAAGTTTTATTTTGAGATAGAATTTTGATTTTATACTAAATTTGAAAAAAGGAATGAAAAAAGAAAAAACCTAAAAAAAGGAAGAATATTTAATATATTTTTTTCATAAATTCTTAAATCTTTTAATGTCATTGGCCTTTTTAGAACTTGAAAAATTTTTTAATTTCTTTAAAAATGTTTTTGTTTGAATTAGAAAGGGTTATGAGATAACGCTAATTGAATCTAAATTCAACTGATTTATTATTAATTTAGATAAATATTTCATAAAGAACCTTTGAGGAGGGATCTTAAGGACGATGGTTGATAAGGAGTTACAAGACAAAATTTTAGAATTAGGTAAATCTGGTCAACTCACCTATGATCTTCTCAACAGTTTACTTCCGGAAGAGTTTAATGATCCAGATAAAATGGAGGAAATTTTTGATCTTTTAGAGACTTACAGAATAGACTTAAAAGAGATGGACCCCTATGAAAGAGAGGAGTTCATAGAAAAGAGGGTTCAGGACAAAATGAAAGAATTAACTATTTTGGGAGAGAGTGAATTAGAGGAAGAGGAGAGTATCTCTGAGCCTGCCTCTGAAGAACTTCTTTCCATTTATTTAAAAGAAATGGGAAGATATGAGCTTTTAACTCCTGAAAGAGAAGAGGAACTTTCAAAGAAGATAAGAGAGGGGTTTGAGTCTATTGTTAAATTAGTATTGAAAGCTAAATTTAGGATTCCTGAAATAGTTGAAGCAAAATCTACCATAGAGCTTTGGAAGAAAAAGGATCCTAACTTTAAACCCAAAAAAAGTTATGTGAATTACTTTGAAAATCTCTGCAAAATCTGTAGTGAAAAATATAAAAATGACAAAAAAATTCAAAGTTTTTGTTTGGAATTAAAGAAATACATACATCAGATTGAGAAAGCTAAGGATGAAATGGTGAAAGCAAATCTTAGGTTAGTGGTGTCTATCGCGAAAAAATACATGCGCCAGGGCTTAAGTCTTGCAGATCTCATCCAAGAGGGTAATCTTGGATTGATGCGAGCGGTTTATCGTTTTGATTATAGAAAGGGAAATAAATTTAGCACCTATGCCTCCTGGTGGATTAGACAGTCTATTACCAGAGCTATCCTTGATAAAACAAGGACTATCAGACTACCCGTTCATTTCCTTGAGCTTAGAAATCATGTTTTTAAGACCTTTTACGAACTTTCTAAGGAATTAGGACGTGAACCATCTCCTGAGGAATTAGCTGAGAGAACAAAGGTGCCCTATGAAAAAATTTTAGTAATATTTGAAACTGCCAAAGATCCTGTATCCCTTGAGACACCGGTTGGTGATGAGGAAAGCACCTTAGGAAACTTTATTGAAAATAAAAAGAGCCCCTCTCCTTACGAAAAGACCAGAAAAAGAGATATATCAGATAAGATAAAAAAATTTCTCTCTACACTTTCTCCCCGGGAGGAAAAGATAATTCGTATGAGGTTTGGATTGGGTGAATACGAAGGTTATACTTTGGAAGAAATAGGCTATATTTTTAAGGTCTCCAGAGAGAGAATTCGCCAGATTGAAAAGAAAGCCTTAGCTAAGATGAGACAACTTGCTCAAAAGGAAGGTTTTGAATTTAAGGAGTAGTTAAAAGAGACTACTTTGTCTCAAAGTTCTTGCCTTTTTCGTTATCCTCTCTATTGGTAAATGGCTAACCCAAGGTGTAAGGCCGTCACTTAATGTCCAATGGTAAAGTTTTCTGTTTTGAACCCCAGTAAAGTAAAAAGTCTTTTTTGTTCTTGTTAGGGCTACATAAAGAAGTCTTTTTTCTTCCTCCCAATCAACATTGGGAAAAAGTTTTAACGGAATTAGTCCATGTTCTACTCCAATGAGGATCACTACTTCCGCTTCTAAACCCTTAGCGGAGTGAATAGTTAAAAAATTAACACCTTCAATTTGGGGAAAAATGAGATCTGAAAGGGTAAGACCTCGTAGATAGGTCATAATTTTCTGTTCATCTTGGTGGATATTTTTCCAGTTTTCCAGTAACAATTTCAGAGGTAAGGAAGCTTCAGAAAGACCTCTATCAAAGGTATACTTCTTGTAGAGCACTTTATTTATAAATTCCCTTACCTCTTCCTTTAACTTTTGAGCTTTATCCTCGGGCAAGGCAAGGGGAATTCCCTTCTGTATAAATTCATTTATGAGAGGTTCGTGAACCCTTTTGATTCTCGAAAGTATAAATATATCCTTAGGGGATAGGGCCTGAGTGGATGCTCTTTCTAAGGTTAACCCTCCAATTAGTTGGAGAACTTTTTCAGTGATAAAAGAAGCTTCTTCTCTTTCATCGGGCAAAAAATAACCTCTAATTGTCCCTCCTTGTTTTCTACTTTTAAAATTTTTGATAATCCACGGAGAGCATTGAAAATCTCTGGCAACTTCAAGAATTTCTTCAGGACAACGAAAACTCTCGGTTAGCTCTACAGTTTTAATTGTGGGCTTATAATGGTTTAAGAACTGTTTAATCAAATGTAAATTAACTCCTCTAAAACTATAAATAGACTGATTAGGATCGCCAAAAAGGTAAAAAGTAGCCTCCTTTGCCTGTTTCAAAAAATCTAAAATCTCTGGTGACAGGTCCTGAAATTCGTCTATAAAAAGATGGTAATTCTTGAAGGTAAAGGGAAGTTGAGAGGCTTTGTTTAATAGCATTTCAAAATCAAGTAACCCCTGTTTGTTTAAGTATTCTTGATAAAGACTCTTTTTTTGCGGATCTTTGAGGGGATTCTTTTCCCTAGGAAAGAGCTTTTTTAAAATTTCTTTTATTTCCTCTTCCTCTAATATTCTCGGTTCCTTTTGATAATAATCTTTCCACAGATCATAGGCAAAGCCATGAAAGGTATCAACTCTTATGTCCTTAAGTCCTTCTTTTGTAAGTTTTTCCTTTAATTCAGTACATATTTTAAGGGAAAAGGATAAAACTATTATTTTTTCGGGCTTCTCTTCTATCTCTAAAAGCTTTTTAATTTTTAAAATCATAGAAGTAGTTTTACCACATCCTGGCCCAGCTAAGACCAAGAGATCGCCACTCGTGTTAAGAATTTCCATCTGCTCTGGGGTCAAAGCTTCTTCTAATCCCATAGGCCTATTTTTTTTCCGGTCTTAAGCACCTCGCCTAAAAAATAAAGAGAGCCTGTAATAAGGATTTTAGAAAAGGGGCTATTTAAAACGCTATACAGAGCTTCTTCAGGATTCTGACAAAAGGTGACCTTCTCAAGAAAGGGCTCATTTTTTAGGATTTTTTGCCACTCCTCAAGGGTCACTACTTTTCGTGGGGAGACAAACTCGCATAGAATAACTTCTGAGGCTAAGGGAATAAGCTCTAATAACATTTCCTTAATGGGCTTATCTCCGTCCTCATTTGAGGCAGCAAATATCAATAAAAAGGGCATAAAATTTTTCCAGACTAAAGAATCTCGGAGTGCCCTTATGCCCTCTGGATTGTGTGCACCATCTAAAAGCCAGATTTTCCCTTTGCTATGAATTTGTTTAAATCTTGCCTCCCATCTTACACTCCTTAGTGCTTCTCTGAGTTTATCCTCTTTAATTTTTAAAAACCTGAGGTTTTCACATTCCTCCATACTTTTTAAAGCTAAAGCTAAATTATGGCCCTGATATAATCCCTCTAAGGATAGTTCTAAATTTTGATACTCTCGTTCGCCCCAATAATTCCATTTGCCCTTATTTTCACTGATTCCAAAGTCTCGGTTGAAGACATAACTTCTGCTCTTCAGAGTCTTTGCTCTGTCAAGAACAACCTCCAAGGCCTCCTTAGATAAATTTCCTACTACCACAGGTCTACTCCTTTTAATAATTCCCGCTTTCTCAAAGGCAATTTTTCCTAAGGTAGAACCTAGATACTTTGTATGATCAAAACCAATAGTGGTAATTATTGAAAGAAGGGGCCTTATAACATTTGTTGCATCCAGTCTGCCTCCCATACCTGTTTCAATGACTGCTATATCTACTCCCTTTTCTGCAAAATACAAAAAAGCAAGAGCAGTAGTTAATTCAAAGTAAGTAATTTTTTCTCCTTTAGTAATTTGATAAAGAATTTTCAACATCTCTAAAAGCTCTTCATCGGAGATATCACTATCATTTATCCTGAAACGTTCGTTTAGGCGGAAAAGATGGGGAGAGGTGTAAAGACCAGTTTTAAAACCATGCTTAGTGAAGAGGCTACTTAAAATAGCAGAAGTTGAGCCTTTGCCGTTTGTGCCTGCAAGATGAATAGTGGGATAACGCAAGTGGGGATTATTTAGACGCTTAAGTATAGTTATAATTCTAATAAGTCCTGGTCTTATACCGTGAAATTGATGCCTATTTAACCAATCTAAATAAAAATTAAGCATTAACTGTATAAAAGCACTAAGAGTATATAGAGAAAGTAAGTTAAACCAGAAAGTAGTAAAAGATTAGGCGGTAGTTTTTTTAAAAAAATTAAGAATATAATATAAACAAAACCTAAGCTCAGGGTCATAAGAGCGGAAATAAGAGCTAAGCCCTTTATTTGCCAGTCAGTAAAGAGAAGCCCAACGCTAACCGGAAAAGTGGATTGAAAAACCATTGCTCCTGTCATATTTCCTAAGGCAAGGACATCCTTTCCTCTTAATGTCCAGAGAAGACTATTAAACTTTTCTGGAAGCTCTGTGGCAAGGGGGGCAACAAGCAAGGCAAAAAGAAGAGGAGAAAGGCCTAATTTTTTAGAGAGAACCTCTAATGCATGGACAAAGAGATGAGCGCCCTTTATCATAATCAAAATAGCTAAAAAAGCTTGCAAAAGAGCAAGCACAATTGTATGTTTTTTAGAAAGTTCAATTTTAAGCCACTTAAAGGGTTTTTCAAGATAAAGATCTTTGTAAGCCTCCACCTCCAAACTTTCGGATCTAAAGGTTAAATAGAGATATACTGTATAGTTTAAAAGAAGAATAATAGCTAAGACATAGTTAACTACAGAAGAATTTGGGAAAAGAAGGGGGATAAAAATAGCTAAGGAATAGCTCAGCAGAAAAAAGGAGAAATCCCTAATAAAGGTGTGGGGCTCTAAGTAAACTTGCAGTGGCCTTTTACCCTGTAAATATGTTATTATAACTCCTAAGCCTACAAGGAATAGTCCAGCAGTAACCAACATAAAGGGGGCTCCAAGGATTGCTCCAACTCCGATATGAGCACCAGTTTCTCCTTTATATAAAAGGATAGCAACCATGGGGATTATAGTTTCAGGAAGAGCAGTTCCTATCGCTGCGAGGATACTGCCTACAACCGCTTGAGAAAGGGATAAATTCTCTCCAAAAACCTCCACACCGTTGGTAAAGATCTCCGCGCAAATCAAAATTATGGATAAAGCTAAAACTGCTTCTAACAGAATCATTTCTCCAAAGTTGCAAGTAGGATAGGTTTCGGTGAAGTTTTTATAATAGCTCTGGTAATTGCTCCTATGCCAGATTTTAACATCTTACCCCTTCTACCCATGATGATTAGATCTATGTTTCTTTCGAGTAAGACATTTAAAATTTCCTGCATAGAATCACCTTGGACGATTTCAAAGTGATACTTTACACCTTGTAAGAGCTCTTCCTTAGCTGTGGCTTCCCAAAGTTCTCTAACTTCCTTTTCTCTATGAATAAAACTTTCGGTAATTTCTGATTTACTCCAAGCCTCAGGAGGACTTATTATGTGGAGGATAAGCAGTTGGGCAGAAGTAACACGGGCGAATAGAGAAGAATATTTAAGAGCAACATAAGAGGATTCAGAAAAGTCAAAAGGGCAAAGGATCTTCTCAAGTTTGATGAGTGGTTTATCTTTAATAACTAAGAAACTCCACTCTAAGCGCTCTAAGATCCTCTCCGCAGTGGGCACCTTTAGGCTATGGGGTTCATATCCCACTATAATTAGTTCTGGGCAGTAAGTTTTTACAAAGTGACGAAGGACAGTCCAAAACTCCCCTAAAAGAATCTTCTTTTCCGCCTCTATACCATCTTTATGAAGCTCCTGCACGAATTTGTCAAGTTCCTGATCGATAAGCTCCTTTTCAATATTCAAATAAGGCAACAAATAAGCAGGCGGCGTTAATATATGTTCAATAATATGGAAAAGGATTAGGGATGAATCTTTGTATATATTCTTAACTAAAAATTTTCCTGTCTCTAACACATAAGGAGTAAATTTTTTGAAGTCTAAAGCTAAGGCTAAAGGTTTGGATGCCAAGTTAATCCCTTTTCCAATACACCCTTACCAATTTCTCTCCCTTTGACCATTTGAATTCAAGATCACCTTTATAAGCTTTATAGATAGCTCTTCCAAATCGCTCTGCTAAGTGATCAGTAGTGGTCTCAATAACGGTGGTATCGCCATCATCATACATGCTTATAATTTGATGTAAAGGGTTAAGCCCCCTTGCCTTTTCATATTCATTCTGAATTAACTTCATGATATCTTCTTTATGAGTCTTCCAAAAATTTCCAGTTAAATAAAGATAACCCATAGCATACCTTTCTAAGACCTTTCTACAACCTGGACAGAGAAGTTTAGGAACATTCTCCGCCTCTAAGAGTTCCTCTGCTATTTCTTGATCGATGAACCACCGCTTATCTTTGAATACGGATTTGCACTTGGGACAAACGGCCTCCCCTGTTGGTGCATGGGTAATCGCATAGGGGTCCTCTTGAGTCTCAAATTCCCAGGTATGCTGTATCCATTTTTCGCCTTTTCTTGCCATGGTTCCTCCTTTATTTCTTAAGTTAAGCTTCTATTATATCTTAAGAGATAAGCCCTGTCAACGAAAAATGTATAGGTCCATATGATTTTAGACTGAGGGGAATTCTCATAAAATTTATAACAAATCCACTCCAAAGGCGATACATTCCCAAGACCACTATGCACCCTCTCCGTATTATACCATATCAAATACCTCATAAGCTCCCTATACTCAACAAACTCCTCCTCCAATGTCCTGTTAAACCTCTCTACATACCCATTCCCTCCTTCTCAAGCTCCTTCGCAAATTCCCCTAAAAACTCACTCTCATTATCTGTCTGCACGCCCCTTATCTCAAAAGGAGCTACAGCCTTAAACTTCCTCCAAAAGTCCCTCCCAATGCTACTCGATAAATGACTGCATTTCAAAGGCAAATCCAAATCTAATAGCTACATCTTTTGTCTCCTCTTCTCCCTCTCAATACACCTTCCCGTCAGCCTTAAAAACTAAAGCTTCTTCACTACCTCTCCTCAAACTCAACCCCCTCTCTTTCAAATACTTTATAATCCCTCAAATCGTAGATACTGCTACCAAAGCTATACCCCTTTCCCTACAAAATCTATCCACCAAAGGCTTAAGCTTTTCCTTGCCTATACGAGGATGTTCTCTCCTGTAACTCAGGATAAATTCTATTACCTCCTGTGGCCACCTCTTTGAGCATTTCCTCTTTGGTGTCCTCGGTTTGGATATAAGACTTTCAAGTCTTCCTCCACTATCTTTTGAGAAGTTTCTTCCATCTATAGATCGTAGCTCTACAGATACCGAAAGCTTCGACTGTGGCTTTGGTGCCAAAAGAGTTGTGAAATTCGATGACCTTTAGTCTAAAGGCGACTTCTTTTCTTTGGGATGCATCTTTGATTGCTTCAAGTCTTTGCAGCATTTTTAAGTCTTTGATGGGAGAAGGGGTTAGTGAGAAGCTAAACATAGGAACACCGAACTTACCTTTTATTTTCTTTGACATTTTTCCCTCCTTTCTTTGATATTGATTTTCAATTTTAACACTTTTTTTCCTTCTAAAAAGATCTTGAACTTATGCATTTTAAAGTCTTCATTAATCCAAATTCGCGGATAGAAACATCAAAAAAATCTATAAAAGTATTATTAATACTAACTTTCCAGATGAACTCTCTTATTACCAAGCAGGTGTAAACCAAGCAAAAGTTGACCCTATGACAAGATAGCATTCATTATTAATTTAGGGCTTTACTGGCAAATTAAGACTATTAAACCTAATAAAGAAGCATTACATATACAATAAAAGCAAGTAATATTACAACGGAATCCCATGCTAAAAAAAAGGGTTTTTTTTCGGTGCGATAAATAATCCCAATAATCAGGGTGCCTAACATGAAGATTACAAAGAGAGCGGAGAGGAGATGTTGAGGATCACAACTACTTAAAAGGGCTCCCTTTATATAAAAGAAATCGTCAATAGCCAAAATGAAGATATTAAAAATTATACTCCCTAAAATATTGCCAATCCCTAAATCTATAGCGCCCATTTTGATAGCTGTAAGGGAGACAACAATCTCAGGTAAAGTGGTAGTAAAAGCTATAAAAATACCACCTACAAAGGTCTGGGTTAGACCTGTTAAATTTGCAAGGACTACTCCAATTTTTGGTAAAAACAGGGCGGATGTAACAACCCCCAGGGCATTTATTGAATAGAGAATTAAGGCCCTTTTGGTTGAGATATTTTCATAACGGAGTTCCAGAGCTCTTTCCCTCACATAGTGGACAAATCTTCTCTTTTCGTAGTAATAGAGCATACGAATAGTAAGAAGATAGACAAAGATGATTAACAGGGAATAGGGCCCAATCCATCCTAAGGGCACGATTAGATCGCTTAAGAGGAGACTTAATGATACAATACTTAGGAGGAGAATGCCTGCAGCGGCAGAAATAATGTGTCCGATATGGACTTTGGAAGAGATGGGAACCTTAGCATGTAGGGCATCTAATATAGCTACAAGAAGGAGATTATAAGCACAGGCTCCCAGAACATTACTAATAGCAATATCGGGAGCGTTAACTATGGCAACTGCACTGATACCTGTAAATAATTCGGGAAGAGAAGTAACGGAGGCCACAACCGCAAGACCAATCCAAGTGCCCCCAAGCTTAGTCTTCTCAGCCAAAATATCTCCATATTTGGTAATTCTTGATCCACAATAAAAAATAATTGCGGAACAAAGGAGGAAACTAAGAATGATCAGAGGCATGAGACAGGCCTTTTAGAAGAATGGTGCGGGAGGGGGGACTTGAACCCCCACGGGGATAACCCCACCGGATCCTAAGTCCGGAGCGTCTACCATTCCGCCACTCCCGCTGACGTAAATATGACTTTATAATTATTATATTTCTCAAAAGCCTTGTCAAGAGTAATGTATAAGTCCATATGATTTTAGACTGAGGGGAATTCTCATAAAATTTAAAACAAATCCACTCCAAAGGCGATACA
>JANXCE010000036.1 GCA_025059715.1 Caldimicrobium sp. | reverse complement strand
AGGATATAGTATCTGCGAGGATGAGGATAAATGGATGGATAGAGAGGTATAATAGGGATAGGGTACACTCTTCATTGAGATACGTAGTGCCTGAGGATATTTGGAGGTTAAGTAGTGAGGACAGGGATGAGGTTAACAATAGAGATGTCCAAGAAGGGGGGCCGAAAAACAGACCCTAACGTTTTAGTTGTCCAAAATTTGGGGGCATCCCACATCCCCCTTTACGTCCCTCAGTATCACAATATAGCAACACCTCATAAGCTTTCTATGCTCTATAAACTTTTTCTAATAAACTCCCTCTTAAGCTTTGTCGGAAATTTCCCTAAAAGCTAAACCCTCCGTTAACAGTCTTCACGCACTTCCCCTTTCCCGTAATACCTAAAGCTTCTTCACTCCCTCTCCTCAAATTCACCCTTTTCTTATACCCCTCTACCTGCAAAATCTATCTCTTGCAAAAATTCTCTCTCCTCTAATCTCCTTAAGAAGGCATCTTTGATTGCCCTAAGTCTTTGATGGAAGATAAGAGGATCTCGAACTTATGCACCCATCTTACTGAGATTCCCATAGTTCAGGGACTTGTGGCTCAGGGAGTTAAAGGAGGACCAGCTCTTAACGTGCTCCTTGCCGGATGCGCAGTGTCTCTTCCCAGTCCGCTTGTTCTTAAAGTTATTACTATGGCTAAGAAAACCTTATTTTTATGGTTATCTCCTTCAAAACTTGACAAAATTTTGAAGGGGGAAGGTTTACCTGGTTAAAGAGATGAATATTCCTGGCACAGGTTGTCCTAAATATGACCTACTTTATGAAAATGTAGTAGAAGCTCTCAATGAGCTCAGCTTAGAGATGAAATAACCAAAATTAAGGACCTACGAAAATTTCACTGGAGGGTATCCTCGTTACACCCTAGTTTGATTGTTAATGGAAAGATAATCTCTCGGGGAAAAAGCTTTATCCGTTGAAGAGATTAAAGCACTCTTGTAGGGTTAAAATTACATCTCTACTCTTGTCAATACTCCGTGAAGTTTGGTGGGGGGTAATTCTAAAAATTTAATAAAATGGGGGCTCAAATGTTTTATAAAGGCATATAGCTTCCAAATAGGATGTTTAGTTTCTATGTCTTCTAAGCCGTAAAATATAGCTCGTTCATCTATCCCTTGTTCTCGAAGGATGTCTTCAATCCTTAGGGGTTCCATGTAACCATAGGCTATCTCAAATACCTTTGCACCGCAACATATTTCCTCAAGAAAACCTGTAGTTATACCATAGGGCTCATTCTTTCTTATAAGACATACAAAGATATTTTCTTCGTAAATTATTCCATGAAAAAACATGGTCTCTACTACATAAGGGGGAAAGGTGTCGGGATCTCTAATAAAGAAGAGGGCTGTTCCGGGAATTTTGGGATTAGAAGCATATACCCTTTGGAATTTATGAATAAACTCCTCTCGGTTCAAAAATTTCATACTTTTGTAAAGGGCCTTCTGTCCCTGAGTATATATGAGAATAATTATAAAGGGGAAACTTGCTAACACTACAGACCAAAATCCCCCTTCAAAAAATTTATGCCAAGTGGAAGTAAAATAAATAGCGGATACTGCGCCTGTAAAGAGAGATAACAAGAAAAAGAGGTATCTTTTTTTAAGGAAAAAGACTAAAACTAAAAACAAACCTGTTATGGTCATATCTCCGGTAACAGCCAGTCCGTATGCATAGGCAAGTTTAGAAGAGGAACCAAATTGATACGTAATAAAGCAGACCGCTATATAAAAGAGCCAATTGACAGTGCCTATATAAATTTGAGTGCTCAGTTCGTGTGAGGTATATTTTACCTTTAAAATAGGAAGAATCCTTGCGGATATGGCTTGGTATACAATACTGAACATGGCGCTAATCATAGCTTGAGAGGCTATAATGGTTGCAAGGAGGGCCAGCAAAAGAAAGGGCACATATAGATAGGGAAGAATATGAAGGCACATTTCAAATAATACATACTTTGCCTGAGGGGCAAGAAGTAAAAAAGCTCCTTGGCCAAAGTAATTAATCACTAAGGCTATAAAGACTAATCTCCAGGCTTTTTTTATGGGTTTGGCTCCTAAGTGTCCCATATCCGCATACATAGCCTCACTACCAGTAGCACACAAAATGATCTCTCCGAGAACGAGATATCCCTTCCATCCCTCCCTTTGCAAAAACTCAAGACCATATAGAGGATTTACCGCAGTTAAAACTTCAGGCACCTGAATTACGTAATAGATGCCCAAAGTAAAGAGGCTAATAAACCAAAGTGACATAATAGGCCCAAAGGTTCCTGATACCCTCTCTGTGCCCCTTGCTTGAAAGGCAAATAGAAGTGTGGCTATTAGTATACTTATAAGGACTATGTGTATTTCCTTGAGTTTGGGAAGCCCAGGAATTAGAGAGATCCCCTCCACAGCACTCAAAATACTAATGGCTGGAGTAATTACGCCATCCCCCATAAGAAGGGAAATAGCAATAAAAGAAACGAGAGTTACTAAAGCAAGACTGCGCTTGCTTTTTATTAGAGACTTCAAGATCTCCGATAATATAAGAGTTCCTCCCTCACCTCTCATACTTAAACTCATAGCCAGCACAGTGTATTGAAGAGTAGGTAAAACCACCAAAGTCCAAAAGATAAGAGAAAGCACTCCGAACACGTTTTCTTTAGTTACAGGAAGTAAGAGAAAAACTACACTAAGGGTATAAATAGGACTAGTGCCAATATCTCCGAAGACAAGCCCTATAGCCTTAATTATCCTTTGCATGCCCCAATTCTAACATTAGATGGATGTTTTAAAAGTTCTCTGGTTTTTATTTTATAATTTTTTGATAATAATCTTGAAGCTCCAAAGATGTATAAGATCTTATATTAATACCATCAAATAACAGAAGAGTTGTGCCCTTTGTTTTGATTACCTCTAAAGCTTTACTTATAAGTAAGATGTAGGGAGATAAATCCAACCAAGGAGAGAAATTCTTTAAACTCCATAAGGTCATGAAAAGAACACCCTCATCTGGAGAATTGAGATGAATTATAAGATAATCCTGAGTTTTTACGTTTAGGAGAGCTTCTGCATACCTTTGAGCTAATCTTCCAATTCCCCAAATAATTCCTCTCTGGGCAGGAGGAAATTCCAAATAATTCCCTTGAGGCCAGATGTAAGAAACGTATATCTGGAGATACTCCTTTCGCAAGGTATCTTCGTGATATAAAGCTTCTCCAAAGGCCTCTCCTACACCCCATGGCATACTACCTGATTCTTCATTGAGCATCCACATAAGTCTTCTAATCAAAATCCTGGCTTTCTCTATTTCCTCTTTGGCAATTTTTGCAACAGTAATACCAAAGGCATAGATAGCCTTCCAGCGCACTTTTTCGTTAGGATGTAGAAAGGCGGAGATAAAATGACTAATGACTTTTGTAGGAGGATAGGACTCGAGAGCTTCCTCGAGCCCCTCTAGCTCCGTGTTTTCAAGAGTAAGCCAAATTTTTTTCTTAAGATATATCTCCTCTTTAGGCAGAACAGAGCTCCCTTACTCGTTTAGCCACTACTTTACCCAGCTCCACACATTCGGAGAGAACTCCCTCATCAGGCACATATTTTACTCTTATACCCTCATGGACCACTTCCGCTTGTATCTCCTGTAGATACTGATTGAGAAGTTTTACTGATTCACCGCTCCAGCCAAAGGAACCAAAACTTGCTCCCACTTTACCACGGGGCCTTAGACCCCTCATATAGGTAAGAAACCCTGAGACCGTGGGTAGAAGCCCATTATTAAGTGTAGGAGAACCAAGAATAAGCCCTCTACTCTCAAGAACATCACTCATTAACTCGGTCCAATCTGTAACCGAAAGTTTGCACATCTTTACCTCTACACCCTCTTCAAGAACACCCTCCATGACCGCATATGCCATCTTTTCCGTGCTTTTCCACATAGTATCATAAATTATTAAGACCTTAGGTTCACATACATAGGCACTCCATTTTTCATAAAGGGAAATTATCTTTTCTGGATTTTTCCTCCAGACTACTCCATGATCGGGACAGATCATCTCAATTTCAAGCTTCATCTCCTTTACTGTTTGAAGCAGCTTATTTACCTGTGGTGAATAAGGATAAACGATGTTGGCATAATACTTGGCTGCCTCTTGAATAAGTTCACATTGATCTACCTCATCATCAAAACGGCTACTTGTCGCATAGTGGGCTCCAAAGGCATCCTGGGAGATAAGAGTTTTTTCTTCAACAATATATGTCATCATACTATCAGGCCAATGAATCATGGGAGTTTCTATGAATCTTAATGTTTTTTTACCTGTCTTAACTTCAAAACCTGTCTTAACTTCTTCAAAGGGAAAATCCTCTCTATGAAAGTGGGAGAGAATTCCCAAACGGGCATTCCTGGTAAGAAAAATCTTTTCAGGTTTTATCGCCTGCACTACTTTTACAAATGCACCCGCATGATCAGGCTCTATATGATTAATAACTAAATAATCAATCTTCTCAGGACTAATTACTGAAGCAATCCTCTGAAGAAGTTCTCCCTCAAATCCATGCTTAACCGTATCAAATAGGGTGATTTTATCATCCAACAATAAATAAGCATTGTAGGTTGTGCCCCTAAAAGTTGAATAGCCATGAAAATTCCTAACATTCCAATCGATAGCTCCAACCCAAAAGAGATCCTCTCTCACCTTTACCGCCTTCATAAAAACACCTCCCTCAAAAATATTTTAAAAGGTTATCACTTGGTAACCATCCTTTAGAAATCTTGCCATACCCGCATGATTAGCCATATCATCGAGGATCTTTAACCCCTTATTTAAAGCAATCTCGTAAGTCCCGAATTTCTGAGAACAGGCTTTACAAACTCCCTCTATTAAACCTCTCTCTAACGTCCTTTTGTAAAGCCCTGAAAGGGGCCCTTCCTCTTCATAAAGATCAGGGATTAATTTTACTGCTTCCCCCTCAAGCACTATCTTTACGATCATCCCTTTCTCATAAATATCAAGAGCATTGAGTAATACATGCACAAAACACATTGGCTCTCCTCTGAAGGCAAAAAGAACATATTTTTCCTTCTCCATAGAGCCCTCCAAAAACTCACTTAAGCAGGGAATTCTAATTAATCTTCGGGGCTAAAATCTTCTTTAGAAGCTCCACAGACAGGGCATGTCCAACTATCAGGAAGTTTCTCAAAGGGTGTTCCAGGGGGAATGTTTTGACTGGGATCGCCACTTTCAGGATCATAAACGTACCCACATACGTTACATCTATATTTCTTCATGATAATCCTCCTTGCCTTAGTGTTTAGTTAATTACTTCAAAGGTTCGCAAACCTGAGCCCCTTCCCAATAGGCATGAAGATTACACCACTCCTTAGCCGAGACCTTCTTTGCCTTAACCTCAAACTCCGCCTGAGGTTCATCCCCAGGTTTGAGAAACTTAATATAAACCCTATCATCATCGGTATGGAGTTCAATCCACTCAATATAGTGCTCTTCGGTCATAGGATGAGGAACGCTACCTACCTTCACTTTGTAAATATCGCCATGCTTCTCAATTACTGGAACATGCTTTTCTAAGGATGCATCCACAGTCCCTGGTCTTTGTAATTCCATAGGCTTATTACAACAAACAAGTGCTCCTCTCCCTCCATGCATAACTAACACTATGTTCCCACAAATCTCACACTTATAAAGCTCTAATCTCTCAGCCATGACTCACCTCCTAAAATTTATTTTATTTAAAAACTAATCTTATAATCAATTTTTTCAAGATTTCTGTAAAAAAAATAACTTATAAGGACCTATACAAGGCCTTTAATTCTTCTAAAACTTCTTCAATAATCTTACGCCATTTCTCTTCTTTTTTAAAACTTTCTAAACTAATCTTTGAAGTGACCTTTTTTGTGATTTTAATATCAGGGAATAGTGAAGAAGTCTCCTCCTTAACCCTATCTTGTCCTTTGTCTACTACCAAAAGCTTTTTTCTAATCCCCTCTAAGGAATATCCCTCCTCTAAAAATTTCTTTATTTGTAAGAGAATTTCTAATTGGCTTTTTTTATAAAAGTTTCGTTTGCCAATTTTATGGGGTTTTATCTCTGGGAATCTCTTTTCCCAGTAGTCAAGGATATGGGGTTTTATCTGAAGGAACTTGCAAACTTCCTTCGTGCTTAAAAAAAGGGGGACATTTTTCTTATTTCCCCTTTTCATTATGAAACACTCTCCGCAAAGAGGGGGAAAGGTAAAACTGAACCTTTCTAAAGGAAGGAATAATTACCTCTTCTCCGGTTTTGGGATTTCTACCCTTTCTGGGTTTAGTTTTCTTAGGCACAAAAGTTCCAAAATTAGAAATTTTCACTGTTTCTCCCAACTCAAGGGACCTTTTGATTTCTTCGAGGATACCATCAATTATTTGGGAGATTAACCTCTGAGATAACCCAGATCTATTTTGTAAATCTTTGAGGATCTCTCTTTTAGTTATTTTTTTCATTTAGTGCTTTAACGGGGCTTAGCCCTAAAGTGTTCGAAAAGCCTTTTGGCTACCTCTTCGTGGATCTTTTCTACCTCTTCATCCTTCAAAGTGCGATCCTCTGCTCTATACCAAAATCTTAGACTTATGCTCTTTTTACCCTGTGGTATTGGCTCTCCCTCATAAAGAGCAACTATCTCAACTCTTTCCAAATAGGGTATCTGAAGTTGAAATAGAAAATCCCTAATGGTCTCATAGTAAATAAATTTATCTAATATACAGGATATGTCTCTGAATGTTGAGGGAAATTTAGGTGGCTTTCTTGGTGTAAGAGTTGTCTGAGTTTTAAGATAACATACCAAAAGGGCATCAAGGTCAAGCTCCGCAATCCACAGGGGCTCTTTTAGCTCAAACTCTTCTACAATGATCTTCTTCATAGCACCTGCAAAACCTATTTTTTGATCCTCTAAATATATGTCAAAAGAAAGCCCCGTTTTTAAAAAGGGCTCTTTCGAGAAAGGCTTAAATTTTAAAGGAACTCTCAAGATCAGAGCTAATTCCTCAAGAATTCCCTTTAGATCAAAAAGATCATGCTTTGCTTCTTTCCCATCCCACAAAGCTTCCCCTTTCCTGCCCATGAGGAGAAACCCTAAGGTTTCTCTCTCTTCTGCTAATCCCTCTGCGGGATAAAAAATCTTACCAACCTCGAAAATACGAAGATTATCTACCTCCCGATGTAAATTAAATCTTGCGGTCTCTAAAAGGCCAGGCAAAAGAGTGGTTCTCATGATTGAGAGTGCGGAAGAGATTGGATTATCAAGCGCTATTGCCTTTAAACGTCTATCTTGAGGATTTAAATTTAGTTTACTCAAACTCTCTGGATTAATAAAACTATAAGTAATCACCTCAAAAAAGCCAAAACTTCTAAAGATCTCTTTGATTTTTTTAGAAAAAAGAAGGTCAGGCCTGGGTTTTGAGGAGAAAAGCTCTGCTTTGGGAAAGGTCATAGGGATTTGCTCGTAACCATAAAGCCTTGCTATTTCCTCCACTATATCCTCAGGAAGAGTTAGATCCTGTCTAAAAGAGGGAGGCTTAACCTCGTAGATTTCGCCCTTTGTTCTTACTTCACCAAGCCTTTGCAAGATATTCTCCACTTTTTCTAAGGCCACTTCAAATCCTAAGAGTTTTCTAATCTGCTTTAAGGAAATGTAAATGGAAGGGGCCTCATAGGGCTTAGGATATACATCCACTATCTCAGAGATGGCTTGAAAGCAAAGATGTTCACCGATTAATTGGGTTGCTCGCTTCAGAGCTAAGAGGACTCCTTCAGGATCTATCTTTCTCTCAAAACGATAACTACTTTCAGTAGTTATACGATGCCTCTGGGTAGAAAGCCGTATAGATTTAGAATTAAACCATGCGGATTCTAAAAAGACATCCCCTGTGTGCTCCTCTACTGCCGATTCCTCCCCTCCTAATATACCTGCTAAGACTAAGGGTCTTTCCCGGTCTGCTATTACTAAATCTTCTGGATGTAATTCAACCTCTCGTCCATCAAGAAATAACAATCTTTCGCCTTTCTTAGCCCTTCTTACTAAAATTTCTCCTCCTCTAATTTTATGCCAATCAAAGGCATGTAATGGCTGACCTAACTCTAAGAGAACATAATTGGTAATATCCACGATATTGTTTATAGGTCTTTGACCACAAAGAAAGAGTCTCTTCAAAATAAAAAAAGGACTTTCTTCAACTTTTACGCCTTTAATTAGTCTTCCTGCATATCTATAACATCTCTCTTCATCTTCTATCACTATCTTTCCTGGAAAAGTAAAATGAGCCTCTTTTTTTTCTTCGATGAGTAAGGGTTTTAGTTCCCAGCCAGTTATAAGATGAAGCTCTCTGGCTATACCGTATATAGAAAGAAGATCTCCTCTATTAGGTGTTATTGCGATCTCCAACACTGGCTCTTTTATTCCTAAAACTTCATACAGAGATCTACCAACTTCCACCCTTTCATCCAAAATAAGCAAGCGATTCTTTTCAGGGGAGATCCCTGCCTCAAAGGGTGACAAAAGGCATCCTTCAGACCTATAACCTTTAACGGTCTTATAATCAATTCTTAGATGGTTGAAGGTAAGACTTCCGGGCTTTGCAAAAGCTAATACCTGTCCCACAGTTATTTGATCCTTTGCGGTGGTCAGCACAGTGAAAACTTCCTTGCCATCACTCACTTTACACAGACAACTCTCTCTCAGTTCCTCAGGAGCACTAACTTCGAGAACCTTTACAGTTATAATTTCTCCCAATCTCTCATAGGGATCAAAGATCTCTTCTACCTCGTGGCCAGATAGAGTTAGAATTTCTGCTATTTCTTCAGGTGTAGCCTTTAATTCAACAAACTCTGAGAGCCAACTTAGAGGGACCCTCAAGTTTAAACCTCTATTTAAAGGACTCTAAGAAGTAGAGGTGATTGTCAAAAAAGAGCCTTATATCATCAATTCCGTATTTGAGCATAGTTATTCTTTCTATTCCAAGGCCAAAGGCAAACCCCTGCCATTGGGTGATATCATAGTTAACCGCTTTAAAGACCTCGGGATGCACCATACCGGCGCCAAGAATTTCAATCCACCCTGTTTGGCCACAAACTCTACAACCCTTACCCTCACACATGACACAGCCTATGTCCATCTCTAAACTTGGCTCGGTAAAAGGAAAATAACTGGGTCTAAATCTAAGCTTGGTTTTCTCACCAAAAATCTCCCGGGCAAAATAGGCTAAAACTCCTTTAAGATCCGCAAAACTTACCTCCCCATCTACCATTAGTCCTTCTATTTGATGAAACATAGGTGAATGGCGCACATCCGCATCACAGCGATATACCTTTCCAGGTGCTATAATCCTTAAAGGGGGCTTCCTTTCAAGCATAGTTCTTATTTGTATAGGTGAGGTATGAGTGCGAAGGAGGGCACCATTTTGAAGATAAAAAGTGGCCTGCATATCTCTGGCAGGATGCCATTCTGGAATATTAAGCGCGGTAAAATTGTAATACTCTGATTCAATTTCTGGACCAGTTACAATCTCAAATCCTAATCTGGTAAAGACTTCACAGACTTCCTCTATTACCTGAGTTAGAGGATGAAGTCCCCCAAGAAAGGGCCTTCTACCAGGTAAAGTTAGGTCTAAATCTAAGATCTTCTCTTCCTCTGAAAGGAGTATTTCTCTTCTCTTTTTTTCTATTTCAAACTCAAGATACTCCTTTAGCTGATTTAGCTCTGAGCCAAGTTCTCTCCTCTCCTCCAAGGAGAGTTCCTTAAGCCCCCTTAGAGCTTGAGTAATTTTCCCCTTCTTACCTAAAAATTTCACTCTAAAATTTTCCAGCTGGATTGGATCCTTTAGAGTTTCTAGTTCCTTAAGGGCTTCTTCCTTTATTCTCTGGAGCTCTTCTCTCTGCATGGAGGGTTTTAGTGTAATTTAGTTTTGGCCATTTCCACAAGTTTCCCAAAGGCTTCGGGCTCGTTTACAGCTAAATAGGCAAGCACCTTTCGATCAAGTTCTACTCCTGCTTTCTTTAGTCCGCCCATGAATTTGCTATAGTTTAAACCATGAAGACGAGCGGAAGCATTAATTCTGATCTGCCAAAGTTTTCTAAAATCTCTCTTTTTGGCACGCCTATCCCTATAGGCATAAACAAGGGCTCTTTCTACGGTCTCTTTAGCTCTGCGGAAGATGTTTTTTCTCTGCCCCCAATATCCCTTGGCTAATTTTAGAAGTTTTTTGTGTCTTCTTCTGGTTTTAACCCCACCTTTCGTCCTAGGCATGTATCTTACCTCCTAATTTCCTATAATTTATCCCCAAGAACCTTAGCTACATGGTGATAATAACCCTTAAACAGCTCTTTGTATTTACTCAATGCTCTTTTGGTTTTTGAACTTTTTTTTCTGAGTAAATGCCTCTTTCCGCTTGGTTTATGCAGAATTTTTCCGGTAGCAGTTACCTTAAATCTTTTAGCAGCACTTCGATTGGTTTTCATTTTGGGCATACACTCACCTCTCCTCTATAAAAATAAACTTTAGTTTAATCTCTTTTTTCATAAAGACAAGTCCTTATTGCTTCTGCCCAGTAAAATTTGGGATTGTAAATTTTGAAAAGAGAATTATAATTTGATTTTAAAGAATCCACAGTAAGGAGGCAGCAAGGTGCCAGTAAGGATAAGATTGATGAGAATGGGAAGAAAGAAGAGACCCTTTTTTAGAGTAGTGGCAGCGGATTCTCGGTCTCCAAGGGATGGGAAGTTTTTAGATACCTTAGGCTATTATGACCCTTTAAAAAGACCCTATGAATTTAAAGTTAATCCAGAAAAGGTAAAATTATGGTTACAAAGGGGAGCGGAGCCCACAGAGACTGTTAGAGCCCTTCTCAAAAGAGAAGGTCTTCTTTAAAGAATAACCCTTGTGCCTAAAATCCGATAGGAGGATGAACCATGAGCAAACTGAAAGACTTAGTGGAACAGATTGCTAAAGTTCTCGTAGATAAGCCTGAAGCAGTGCAAATTAACGAAATAGAAGGAGAACAAACCTCAGTTATTGAATTAAGAGTAGCTAAGGAGGATTTGGGTAAAATTATAGGCAAGGAAGGTAGAACTGCCAAGGCCATTAGAACTATTCTTGGAGCAGCAGGAAGTAAATTAAAGAAAAGGGTGGTGTTGGAAATCATAGAATAACCTCCTTTGACTAAAAGAAAGTTAATACCCTTTCTCAAAATACTTGGAACCCACGGACGGAAGGGCGATTTAAAAGTTGCCCTTCTTACTACAAACGAAGAGCTTATCCAGACAGCTAATAGGGTAATTTCCCTCTATCCTCAAGAGAGAATCCTAAGCATAAAAGGTATATCAAAGGCTTCGGGCTTAAATCAGTACATTATCTCCTTTGAAGATTTAACCTATGATAATGCTAAGGCCCTTGTTAATCAGGTTTTGTATATTAATCCTCAAGATTTGCCAGAGCCTTCCTCGGAGGAGGTTTATTATTTTCAATTAGAAAATCTTAAAGTGATAGACAAAGAGGGTAAAATATGGGGCAAGGTAATAGGCAGTATGCCCGTGGGAGAGTATACTTTACTCCTTATTAAGTCCGAAGAAAAAGGTAATTTTTATGTTCCTTTAGTTGATGAGTATGTAGAGGAGATAAACTTGGCCGAGGGATTTGTTAAAGTCAAAGATATCAAGGATTTAGTTGAAGTTCAGTCCTAAATGAAGTTCTACCTTTTAACAATTTTTCCCGAATTTTTTAATTCACCTCTTAGGATAGGTCTAATAGATAAGGCCCTAAAAAGGGGATTAATTGAAGTAGAGATTTTGAACTTAAGGGATTATACCACTGACAAACACAGAACCATTGACGATGTGCCCTATGGAGGTGGAGAAGGCATGGTCTTTAAACCAGAACCCCTTTATAGGGCCATTAAATCAGTCAAAGAGAGAGACCCTGAAACGAAGGTTATTTATCTCTCACCCCAAGGAAAGCTCCTTCACCAAAGGCTTGCAGAAGAACTTGCCAACGAAAAAAGCCTCCTCTTAATTTGCGGAAGATACGAAGGGATAGACGAGCGAATTAGAGCACATTTCATAGACGAGGAAATATCCATAGGGGATTATGTTTTGTTAGGGGGCGAAGTAGCCGCCTTAGTAATTATTGAGGTCCTTTCCCGGTTAAAACCTGGTGTTGTTGGAACAAAAGATTCCGTGGATAGAGAATCCTTCACCTCTGGACTCTTAAAATACCCAGCATATACCAGACCCAGTGATTTCTTAGGTCTAAAGGTCCCTGAAGTGCTTCTTTCAGGAAATCATAGGGAAATTGAAAGTTATCGAAGAAAAGAAAGTCTCAGATTGACCTTGGAGAGAAGGCCCGAGTTACTAAGAGAACTAGAACTCACTCCCGAAGATAGAGACTATATCAACAGCCTTTTAGAAAAACAACGGATATACCTATTTCTGATACACTATCCAGTGTTAAATAAGAGAAGAGAAAAAATAGCCTCCGCTATAACCACCATAGATCTTCACGATCTTGCTCGTCTGAGTAGAACTTATGGTTTAAAAGGTGTATACCTAATTCAGCCTTTAGAGGAACAACGAAAACTTGCTCAGGAGCTGATTGATTACTGGCTTCATGGTAAGGGAGGCCTCCATAATCCATTAAGAAGGGAGGCTATGAAAAAATTAACAATAGTTAGCGATTTAGAGGAAGCTATCCAAGAGGTTAGGAACATGGAAAAGATAGACCCCCTCTTGGTTGGAACTGATGCTTCACCTAAAAGAACTTATCTTTTACCCGAACAACTAAGAAATCTCTGCTGGGAAAAGCCTGTTTGCCTTCTCTTTGGCACTGCCTGGGGATTGGAGGATTCTATCTTAGATAGATGCCATTACTTTCTTGAGCCCATCTGGGGTAGATTGGATTCATATAATCATCTCTCCGTTCGCAGTGCTGCCTCAATTATCGTTGACCGCATCTTAGGAATTTATTCCTTTTACAAAAAAAAGCTTCTACCTAAAAACAATCAGTTTCAAGAACGTTTAGTCTCTTGAGAGGTTAAAGAGAAAAGACCTTTGTGTTCAAGTTTCTGCCTGTCAAGAGTTGGTTTGCTAATCCAGTTTGAATGTGACCTTTTAGTTATGCAAAAAGAAAATGACGCAGAGTAGCAAAAATTCAAAAGCCTTCCCAACTGCATAGGCCTTTACAAGAAAAAATACAAATTGAAATCGATTGTGCTACCGGACACTAACTCAATATCCTATCAAAGACTCTAGGGTGCTATAAAAAACCTCTAAGGCAATCAGAGTTACATCCTAAGGAAAAGAAGCGGCATTTAGACTACTCTGAATATTGTGATTTGTTAAACAGGAGTGGAGGAGATTTTTGAGTAAGTTTGAAGCGGTAACTCCTTTGGAGATATGAGGTGTGCAAACTTATAGTGGGAGTTAAGTTTTTAGAGGAATTGGCGAAGAAGCTTTAAAGGGAGGGAATGGGTATGTAGAAAGGTTTAACACGATGTTGGATGATAAGTTTATCAAGTATAGGGGAGCCTATAAGGTATTTGACATGGTAGACTAACGTAAGGGGCACAATTTAGATTTGGGGATGTAACGCCTTCAGAGTGGATTTGTCTCAAGTTTTACGTGAATTCTCTTCACTCTAAAATCCTGTGGACTTATACACCCTCTTGACTTTTTTGAAAAATGGGTTACGCTTATAAGTTAATCTTGCGATCTTTGACAAGTGAAAATAGAAAATTGCATAAATCTATATAAAGTATACGATTTTATGATTAATTTTCACCTATCGGCTTGATCTGATGGATAGAGGATTTCAGAAGGTCAATTTGAAAAATATAGTTTGTTCTAAACAATCACAAGGATTGATTGATGAGGCTTGTATGGGGTTAGGGGTTGCAACCCGCCCCGCTTCAAAGGGGATTGCGACACAAAACGGGAGATACAATGACAAGATGTTTAGAGTTGCAACCCGCCCCGCTTCAAAGGGGATTGCGACTTTTCTTCATGGCTTCTTTCTTTTCTAGAAGGCTTCTTTTGTTGCAACCTGCCCCGCTTCAAAGGGGATTGCGACCTTCTCCTGTAAAATTTCTACAAAAAATCTCTACTAGTTGCAACCCGCCCCGCTTCAAAGAGGATTGCATGAGGAAAAAGCAACCCGCTTCAAAGGGGATTGTAGAAAGAGGGATTGCCCCACTTCGATCTCCCTTCAGGTGAAAAATTGCCAATTCCCAAAACACATACTAAAATATCTTCATGACCCATCCATCCTTTCCCTTTGACCGCACTCTAAGAGAAGTTCTGCAGAGACTTCCTTTCAAAATCATCCAAGTCCTCTTTGGCTCCAAGGTCTCAGAAGTCCTTGAAAGCACCTTCCCCGCAACCAAAGAAAGAAAGGCAGACTTCGTAGGAAGACTTGAAAATGGCACCCTTATTCACCTTGAAATTCAAAGCACCTATGATCCCACTTTGCCTCTAAGGCTCATTGAGCTTTACTTAAGGATTTACGAGAGATA
>JANXCE010000035.1 GCA_025059715.1 Caldimicrobium sp. | reverse complement strand
ATTCGAGGACCTTTCGTCTAAAGGCGACTTCTTTTCTTTGGGATGCATCTTTGATTGCTTCAAGTCTTTACAGCATTTTAAGTCTTTAAGGGAAGAAGGGGATAGTGAGAAGCTAAAAAGACCTTGAACTTATGCACCCCCACCCTCATGGTGTTGAACAAAAAAGATGTTAAAATAGGTAACAATCTAAGTTTAGGGAGGGTTCCTTGAACACCAAGGCTTGGAGTGGAAGATTTAAAGAAGAGATTGATACTTTCTTGGAAGACTTTACCGAATCAGTCTCCTTTGACTATGTGTTAGCTCCTTACGAAATTAGAGCAAGTCTTGCCTATGCTAAGGCCTTGAGGAAAGCTCAAATTTTAACCGAAGAGGAATTGAAGGTTATTGAGCAAGGTCTTAGGGATATTGAAAGGGAGATAAGGGAGGGAACCTTTAGCTTCCGAAAGGAACAAGAAGATGTACACATGAATATCGAACGAGCTCTCTTTGAAAAAATAGGAGAAGTCGCCTATAAACTCCATACAGGAAGAAGTAGAAACGAACAAGTTGTAACAGATTTAAGACTTTATCTTGCGGATGAGGCAGAAGAATTAAAGAACTTAATTAAGTCCTTTATAAAGGCAATTGTGGAGAAAGGAGAAGCCTATATAGATGTAATTATGCCAGGATTTACCCACCTTCAGCATGCTCAACCAGTGCTCTTTACGCACTGGTTAACAACCTATGCTGAGGCTATGACCTGCCATTTGGATAGAATAATTGAATGGGAAAAAAGGCTAAAACTTTGTCCCTTAGGAAGCTCTGCCTTTGCAGGGACAGGTTTTCCTATTGATAGAGACTTTTTAGCTAAGGAGTTGGGCTTTCTTGCCCCTATCCCTCATAGCATCTATGCGGTAAGCTCCAGGGACTTTTCCTTAGAGCTTCTTTTTATTCTCTCCCTAATTATGCTTGATTTATCCAGATTTTCCGAAGAATTAATACTTTGGCTGAGTCCAGAATTTGGATTTATAGACCTGCCCGATAGACTCTGCACTGGAAGCTCTATCATGCCTCAGAAAAAAAACCCTGACTCTGCGGAATTAATTCGTGGAAAGGCCTCCATTGTTTTGGGAAATCTCATGCAACATTTAATCCTTCTTAAAAATCTACCTTTGAGTTATAACAGAGACTTGCAAGAGGATAAACCTCCCCTATTTCAAGCCCTAAAAATCACTAAAGCTTCCCTAAGGATGGCCACTCTTCTCGTTGAAGGGCTTCAACCCAAGAAGGAGCGCCTTAAGGAAATTACGAAAGAGGGATATCTTTTAGCTACTGAGGTGGCGGATTACTTGGTAACAAAGGGTATCCCCTTTAGACAAGCTCATCACCTGACAGGTCAAATTGTTCGCTATGCGGAAGAAAACAATAGAAAATTAGAAGACTTAACCTTGGAAGAATATAAAAGGTTTTCCCCACTCATAGAAAAGGACATATATCAATGGCTAACTTTAGAGCATGCCCTATTCAGAAGAAACATCTTAGGAGGGACTGGGAAAAAGGCTGTCAGAGCCTATCTAAAAAAATTGAGGAAAAACCTTAGGCTATGGGAGAAATAAGTCTAAATCTTTTGTGTTGTTATACAAAGGGGTTGTTTAGTAGAACAATAATAAATTATATAAAGGAACTTTTTAGAGGAAGTAAACTCAAACTAACCTTCTATCACCTCCTGGAGATACCCTCTAATCTCCTTATTCCCAGTTGTGACTACTTAAAGGAGATAAAAAGGCAGGAGGCTTTAGAGCGCTTTATAGAACATGAAAGAGAAAATCTCTTCAAAGAATGGGAACAAATTACTAAAGAGTTAAGTGAAGTTATGGATTTGGAGACTGAGTTTATCGTAGAGCTGATTCAGGGAGAAAAGGTAGAGACTGCTCTTCATTATCTAAGGAAAAAAAATTATACCGCGGTGCTTATGGGAAAAAGAGGATTGGGGAAACTTGCCAGTATCTATGCGGGCTCTTTTTCTCACAAGATGATTCTTTATGGAAATCAGCCTCTTTGGATTATCCGTAACAAAAGATTTAATCAAAAGATCCTTGTTGCCTTTGACTTAGGTGAGCAGGGACTAAAGGTTATAGAATATGTATTAAACATTCTCTCCTTTTTAAAGGATTACAAAGTAACCTTTTTTCACTGGGTTGGATTTATTGGGCAGTCATCCATTGAAGGAAGTCTTGAAGATCTTCTCAATCAGAAACTTTCTCCTGAGTTAAATGATTTTCTTATACAAGTAAGGATTTATTTTAATGAAAAACCTCTTCTTCACAAGAATATAACCTTCAAATTAACAAATTTTTTTTAGGACCTGCCTCTGCCATAATAAAAGAGGTGAGAAGGGGAAACTATGCCACGGTGGTGGTTGGAAAGCGGGGTAAAGGTGGTTTTCACGATCTTCTGGTGGGATCTGTAACCTCCAAACTTTTAAATAGTTTAGAAAGCGAGGCGCTATGGCTAATACCCTAAGAAAAAGACTTTGTCCCCTTTGCGGGAAGGAGACTACTTGGAAAGGGAATCCTCATAGACCCTTTTGTTCTAAGGAATGCAAGCTTGCAGATCTTTATAATTGGCTTTCTGAGGAATATAGAATAAAATTAAAGGAGAAAGGAAAAGAAGCATAGAGACATTTGAACAAAGAGTTTAGGAGGTGACATCGGTGAAAGAATACGAAATAGTGATTATAGGAGTAGGGCCTGCTGGGCTTCAAGCTGCTATTCATTCTGCAAGAAGAAAACATAAAGTCCTGCTTCTTGGAAAACTTGAAAGTAGTGCCCTATATCATGCGCACATCGAAAATTATTTTGGTTTTAGAGAAAAAGTTCAGGGACAAGAACTCCTCTTAGCAGGGTTGGATGCAGCTAAAAAGTTTGGTGCGGACTTTATAGAGGAAGATGTGGTTAAAATTGAAATTCTTGAACAGGGTGATTTCAAGCTTGAGACTGAGAAAGGCACGGTGATTAGGACTAAAGCCCTCATTCTTGCCTTAGGAGTTAAAAAGAAAAAGAAAATTTTTAAAAATGAAGACTCCTTTATAGGCAAGGGAATCTCTTATTGTGTAGACTGTGATGCCTGGTTTTATAAAAACAAAAGAGTAGCAGTTATTGGTGATGGTTCAGCAGCCCTCCATGGTGCTATGACTTTGAGTAAGTTTGCAAGTAAAGTTTATCTGATTTTCCTAAAGGAATTAGATGACATAATAGAGGAATTAAAGAATAGTCCTATTGAACTAATTTTTCAGAAGCCTGTTGAGATTTTAGGGGAGGAGGAAGTAAGGGGATTAAGATTTGAGGGGGATTTAGTTATAGAGGTTGATGGGATTTTTATTGAGCTTGGAGCAAAGGGACCCTTAGAGCTCCTTGCACCTCTTGGGATTGAATTAGATCCTGAAACCTTTAGTTATGTGAAAGTTGATAAAAAAATGCAGACCAATATATCGGGCATATTTGCCTGTGGTGATCTCACAGGACCACCACTACAGTTAGCTAAGGCTGTGGGAGAGGGCTGTATAGCCGGAATATCTGCTAGTGATTATATTAAGTCTCTCCAAAAAGCCTCTAAATAAATGAGGTAGATACTATTTTTTGGCCTAAGATACTTGAGATCAATTTACAAAACTTAAAGCATAATCTCAGGGCGATAAGAAACTTATTACCTGAGGGCGTGGAGATCTTGCCAGTAATTAAGAATGATGCCTACGGACATGGACTTCTGGAGGTAGCCAGAGCGCTTTCCGAAGAAGGGGTCTATGGTTTTGGCATAGCTGAGCCTTTCGAGGCTAAACTTCTGAGGAAAGCAGGTTTTATACACCCTTTAATTCTACTTTCGGGCTTTGAAAAGGACTGGCTACCCCATATTAGAGCCCTTCGCATCACTCCTACGGTCACAAACTTTGAAACCCTCACCTGGCTGATTGATTTTAGCCTAAAAAAGGCAGTCCCCTTTGAATTCCATCTAAAAGTTGATACCGGAATGCATCGTTTTGGGGTATTACCAGAAGATTTGCCTAAAATAATCTCTAAGATAAAGGAAAACCCTCAACTTCATCTAACAGGGCTTATGACCCATCTTGCTTCTGCAGAGACTCCTGAGGATGATTTATTTAAGAGACAAATTCAAAAATTTGAGGAAATAAGAAAATATTTAAATGAGCAGGGTTTTAACCCAAAATTTGTCCACTTTTGTAACTCCGCAGGAATTATTTTCTATCAAGGCTATAAGGGTAATCTGGTAAGACCGGGTATTGCTCTATATGGTAGTTATCCCTCCCATAGAGCTCGCGCTTATATTAAATTAAAACCTGTAATGACTCTTAAGTCTAAAATAGTAGAGATTAAAATACTTAAAAAAGGGGACTCCGCAGGATATGGAGGGACCTTTAAAGCTAAAAGAAAGACCTTTTTGGGATTGGTGCCAGTGGGGTATGGAGATGGCTATCCTCGAATTCTTAGTAACAAAGGCTTTGCAGTTGTAAGGGGGCTTAGAGTTCCCATAGTGGGCACTATCTCTATGAAGGCCCTTTATCTTGAGTTGACAGACCTTGAGTCTCCACAAAGAGGAGAGGAGGTAGTTTTGCTGGGCGGAGAGAGAGAGGAAGTTCCGGCGGATGAATTGGCTCAACTTGCAGGAACTATTTCCTATGAACTCTTTTGTCATCTCGGCAGAGCTCTTCCTCGCAGATATGTTTAATTATGTTTAACATAGGATTTACAGAGGCCCTTATAATTTTCTTAGTCGCCCTAATTGTTCTTGGACCTGAAAAACTGCCCGAAGTGGGACGATTTCTGGGTAGGCTATCCATAGAAATTAAAAAAGCTATTGACGAGTTAAAAGAGGAACTTAAGCTGGAAGAAGTAGAAAGAGATATTAAGTCCACTCAAGAGGAAGTAGAGAAAATCAAAGAAGAAATTACAGATCCCCTAAAACTCATAGACAAAATTGACACCAAAAAAGATGGCCAAACTTAATCTACCTAACCTTTTAGATCTATGGATTTTAACGAAACTACGCAGAGAATTAATCCTTTATCTCCTAACTCTTCTAATTTTCTGGATTATAACCTTTTTGGTCTTTCCTAAAATCTTCCCCTATCTCCTTTATCCCTATTTTGGATTAATCCAAGGAAAATCCTTAGTTTTCATCAGTATAGAAGAGGCTCTAATGGTAGTCCTTAGAGCCTCCTTTTATATAGCCGTAGCTTTAACCCTACCTCTATTAATTGTTCGCCTCTGGAAAGCCTTAGCGCCAGAATTACAAGAGTATGAAAAAAATTTCATTAGAAAATTGCTATTTTTAGCTATATTTTTAGGATTACTTGGCATAATAACCGGTTATTTCCTTTTTACTCCGCTCTTTTTGAAATTTTTTCTATATTTTGGTAGTAACTTTGAGAGTAATCTTCGTGTTTACGCCTTTCTTTTTTTTCTCCTTAAGGTAGTGCTCTTCTCAGTGTTAGTCTTCCAATTACCCTTGCTCTTTGCCTTACTTATAAGGGAAGAAATTCTTACTAAGGAGCTATATGAGAGAAAGAGATTTTATTTTTTAAGCTTTTTTTACTTGTTAAGTCTCCTTTTTGCACCCACCGACTTTATAAGTCAGATCTTGTTAACCTTATTTTTTTTCTTATTTTTTAAATTATCCTTTGTATTGGCTCGAATATTAAAATAATACTAAAATTTTAAAATCAGGAATCTAAGGAGGCTTAGATGAAAAGGGGGACAGGTAGGAAACGAAAAATTGAAGAACCTCTTGGTCCCAGAAAATATGTGTTATTAATTGGAGATGGCATGGGAGACTTTTTCCTTAAAGAACTGGGAGGAAAAACTCCATTAGAGGTAGCTTTAACCCCTGGCATGGACTTTATCGCTAGTTATGGAGAAATAGGCGCCTGTCAGACTATACCACATGGTATGAATCCCGGCTCGGATGTAGCTATTATGGGACTTCTTGGTTATCCACCTGAAGAAAAATACACAGGTAGGGGGCCAATTGAGGCTGCTGCCAGGGGTGTGGATCTTAAACCTGAGGATGTAGCCTATCGTTGCAATCTGGTAACTCTGCGTTTTGAGGGTAAAGACCTTATTATGGAGGATTATTCTGCAGGTCATATCTCTACTGAAGAAGCCATGGAACTTATAAACAGTATTAATCTTAAGGCCTCAACGGATAAGATTGAGATCATCCCTGGAGTTAGTTATCGCCATATATTGCTGTGGCGAGGAGGTTCTGGAGGTCTTCACACATACCCACCCCACGATCTTTTGGGGCAGAATGTTTGGTTTGCCTTTCAGAGTTATGATGAAGAACCCTATCTTAAGGAATTTATCCTTAAAGCGATTGAGATTTTAGAAAAACATCCCATTAATCAAAGAAGGAAATTGGAAAATAAAAGGCCAGCCAATGCCATCTGGCCCTGGGGACAGGGAAGGATGCCTGATTTAGAAAAATTCAATGAAAAGTGGGGTTTGACAGGTGGAGTAATCTCCGCCGTTGATCTG
Source organism: Caldimicrobium sp. (assembly GCA_025059715.1). Lineage (GTDB taxonomy): Bacteria > Desulfobacterota > Thermodesulfobacteria > Thermodesulfobacteriales > Thermodesulfobacteriaceae > Caldimicrobium. Next base: position 9,682 of record JANXCE010000035.1, on the reverse strand, counting down.
ATAAAAGGATTAGCGGTTCTTTGTGGGCTAAGAGTAATTGAGGTTCCGGGAGTTACAGGTTATATTGACACTAATTTTGAAGGCAAAGTAGATTACGCTATTGAAGCCCTTAAAGAAGTAGATTTTATGCTAATTCATGTGGAAGCTCCCGATGAAGCAGGCCATGAAGGTAACTTAGAACTAAAAATCAAGGCTATTGACGAATTTGATCGCCGAGTCGTAAGATACTTTCTCGAGAGAATTCCCGAAGTTACTAACAATTACCGGATTTTAGTTTGTTGTGACCATCTCACTCCTATCCCTATTAGAACTCACTCCACTAAACCTGTTCCTTGGGCTATCTTTGATTCCGCAAAAGACAAAGAAAAGAAAAGAGAAGGTAAATTCTGTGAGAAAGTAGCTTATGAGTCAAAGTTGTTTTTTTCAAGTGGGCCGGCACTCTTTGAATATTTCATAGAAAGAAAACCTCCTTTAAAGGGAGAACTTTTTTCTTAATGGAAATCTTAAAGAGGGATTTTTTAATTATAGGTTCGGGAATTGCTGGGCTCTCTCTGGCTCTTAAACTAAAGGAGCTGGGAGAAGTTGTGGTATTAACCAAGAAACGAGTTTTTGATACCGCAACTTCCCTTGCTCAGGGTGGAATAGCCTGCGTGCTTAAAGATGATAATCATTTTGATTTGCATAAACGCGATACTGAAATAGCGGGAGATGGACTTTGCGACCCAACCGTAGTAGATTTGGTGGTGAGAAGTGCTCCAGAAAGAATTAAAGAACTTCTTGACTATGGGGTTATGTTTGACCGAGATCCCGAGGACCCTAAAAGGTTTCATCTTACCTTAGAAGGAGGACACTCTAGAAGGCGTATTCTCCATGTAGGAGACTATACGGGAAGAGCTATTGAAAATGTGCTTATACAAAGAGCCATTGAATGTCCTGAAATCACCATATTAGAAAATCATTTTGTATTTGAACTAATCTTAGAAAAGGGGTGTTATCCTCCTACCTGTAGAGTGGTCGGTGTGTATGCGATAGACTTAACAGATTCCAGTGTAAAGATATTTCTTGCTCCAGTAGTAATAATTTGCACAGGTGGGGCTGGAAAGGTATATCTTTACACCAGCAACCCTGATACTGCAACCGGAGATGGTATAGCTCTGGCCTATCAAGCTGGATGTAGAATAGCTAATATGGAATTTATCCAATTTCATCCTACCTGTTTATATCATCCCAAGGCTAAAAATTTCCTTATAAGTGAAGCTCTAAGAGGTGAGGGAGGTATTTTACTTAATGCGGATGGTAAACCCTTTATGCATAAATATGATCCTATAAGAAAGGAACTTGCTCCCCGTGATATTGTCACCAGAGCAATTGACATGGAACTAAAGCGAACTGGCGCAGAGTGTGTCTATTTGGATATCACCTCCTTACCCTCCGATTATATAAGAAAGAGATTTCCTTATATCTATGAAACCTGTCTTAAATATGGAATCGACATAACCACCCAACCTATACCTGTAGTGCCAGCTGCTCACTATCTCTGTGGAGGTATTCTAACTAATATATGGGGACAAACGGACATTCCCAATCTCTTTGCAATTGGTGAATGTGCCTGCACAGGCCTTCACGGTGCTAATAGATTGGCTTCTAATTCCCTTTTAGAAGCGGTAGTTTTTGCCCACCAAGCCTATTTAAAAATCAAAGAGGAGTTGCCCACTTTTAAAAAATGGGCCCTTCACCTTCCACCCTTAAAAGAGCCAGCTATAAAAGAGATAAAGGAAGAAAAGGTTTTCATCTCCCATAACTGGGATTTAATTCGAAAAATTATGTGGGATCTTGCGGGTATAGTTAGAACCACAAAGATGCTTGATTTTGCCTACAAAAGACTTTTCTTTATTAGAAGGGAAATTGAAGAGAACTGGGAGGCTCTCTATTTAGATTTAGATGTCATGGAATTAAAGTTTCTGTGCTTAGTTGCAGAACTCATCGTAATTTCTGCTTTACAACGTAAGGAATCAAGGGGAACCCATTATCTTCTTGATTATCCATATAAAAATCCCTTTTATCAAAAATACACTATCTTAAAGAAAAATTTTTAAAAATTTTTCAAAAAAATCTCTTTACAAAATTATGTTTATTCGCTAAAATTTACACTAAATGAACTAATTTTATCTGGAGGCTCTATGAGAATCATCTTTGATCCTGACATTCCCGAGGATATTAAGGAGGATTTACAAAGGACTATTATAGATGAAAATATAGGAGAGAGTTGCAAGATCTGTGGCGGAGACACACTCTATGTAGCTCTAATTGATAATTTGCTTGATGTCAAATGTTATGAATGTGGCTATTCCTTTATGGAAATAGAACTTTCAGAGGAATGATCCTCAAAGGGATAGTGAAGATAGGCGTAGGCATTATGTCCATGAATGGATTCTAGATTTTCCGCTTCAACACTAAACCAATAGATCTCCTTTCTCTTTAATAGTTTAATAGCAACCGATCTTACCACATCTTCAACAAATTTGGGGTTTTCATAGGCCTTTTCTGTCACATATTTTTCATCGGGCCTCTTTAGAAGAGGATAAACGGGAGAAGAGGCACTCTCTTCCGCCATCTCAATTAACTCTTCAAGCCAGATAAATTTATGGGATCGCACCGCTAAAGTTATCAATCCTCTCTGATTATGAGCTCCATATTGACTTATAGTTTTCGAACAAGGACAAAGAGTCATTACCGGAACTTTTACTCCTAAAATTAGGTCCTCTTTACCCTTTGATAGACTTGCCTTTATGAAAGCCTGATACTCCATCAATGAAGGAATGCCAGACACTGGAGCTCTCTTTTCCAAAAAGTAAGGAAAATAAACCTCTAAATGGGCAGATCGAGCATTTAATTTTTTTTTAAGTTTTTTTAAAATCTCCCTTATATTCTTAACATGGATTTCATCTTTAAACTCATTGAGAATTTCTACAAATCTACTCATGTGAGTTCCCTTAAAATGAGAGGGCAAATCAACATATAGGTTAAACTCACCTACAGTATCCTGAAATCCTTTAGATCGGTCTAAAACCCTTATAGGATATCGTAAATTTTTTATACCCACCTTTTCAATGGGAATTTTTTCTTCGGGGTACGAACTCTGAATATCAGGTAGTTTCATGAAGTAACTCCACGAGTTTCTGCTGAAGCTCCTGAGCATTTTTAAAAAGAATTCCCCTATAATTCCAAAGTCCCATACCTTCAATTTCTCGTCTCTCTAACTCTTCGTCCTGGGGAAATGATAAAAGATAGCTATCTTGAAACTCACCCTTTAGGATCATTTCCTGCTCAACTGACTTTACTCTATTTCCTAAAACAAAAACTCTCTTTATACCCAAATCACGGGAAAATTTAACTATCTGTTTAGCAGTCTCTATACTTCCCTTAAAGGGTTGGGTGATTACTAAAAGAGCATCCACAGGAGCAACTGTTGCTCTTCCAAAGTGCTCTACCCCTGCCTCCATGTCTACAAGAACTACCTCCTTTGAAGTTAAAAGTAAATATGTCAGTAAACGCCTTAACACCGTCTGTTCAGGACAAGCACAACCTCCTCCAGCGGTTCTGATAGCACCAAGCACCATTAGCCTTAACCCATCTTTAGTGAGTGTAAATCTTTCTGGTAAGTCATCTATTTTAGGATTGAGAGTATAATATGGTCCTACTTTTTGAGCTCTCTCTGCCAGAAGGTCCATCATCTCTGCAAGAGGTGTTATCTCCATTGGAATTTCCAAAAGTCTTGCTAAATGTGGACTAGGATCCGCATCAATGGCTAAAACCTTATAGCCTCTCTCCAAGAAGGCTAAAATTAATAATGTAGCAATTGAGCTCTTGCCCACACCTCCCTTACCACATATGGCTATTTTCATAACTACTGACCTTTTATTTTGTCTAAGATTTCTTTAAAGGGAATAGCTCCTTCTCTAATTAATTCAATCCTATTATCTTTAACTCCCACTACCGTTGACGGTAAAACTTGCCTACTTGTTCCACCATCAACCACAAAATCTATATCTGGAAAGATCCTCAACACCTCTTCTGCATCTCTACAAGGAGGCTGACCACTTATGTTAGCGCTGGTGCCTGTTACTGGTTTCCCAAAGGCGGAGGCAATCTGGCGAGTTAACTCACAGGAGGACAGCCTTACTCCAATGGTATTAGTGCCTGCTGTTAGAAGTGGAGAAAGGTTTTCTTTAGCAGGAAGAACAATAGTTAGTGGCCCAGGCCAAAAAATCTCCATCAATTTTCTTGCTAAATAAGGAACTCCTGAGACCACCATGTCCAGATCCTCAATTTTACCTAAAAGTAATAAAATAGGCTTATCGGGACTCCTTTGTTTTAAAGTAAAAAGTTTCCTCAAAGCTACTTCTGAGAAAGGATTACAGGCTAAAGCATAGAAGGTCTCTGTAGGGATAGCTCCAACTTTATTCTCTCCTAAAAGCTGAGCTACCCACTCTAAAAGTTTCTCAATTTCCTTAGGATCTAAAGGGACCTTTAATAGCATCTACTGGATTTTGGAAGATACCTCTTTTGGAGGAGACTCTTTCTCCTCAGGATGATAAATCTTTTTGTAGTAAATAAGTCTCTTACAGTGGGGACACTCATAGTAACGATTATCCTTTTGCAATTCATTATAAAGTTGAGGGGGTATAGCCATGAAACAACCTTCACAAACTCCATTATCTACTCCTGCAATTCCTATCCCACCTTTCTTTTGAGAAATTAATTCATATTTCTTTAATATGGGTGCAGATATTTTTTCTATTATACGAGAACGTCTTTGAAGGAGCCTTTTTTTCTCCTCTTCTAATTCCCTCTTAAACTCCTCAAACTTGTTATTCTCCGCTTCTAATATTTTATTTATTTCTCGCAACTCTTCAAGAATTTTATCTCTATCTTTCTCAAGAGTTTCAATCTCCTCCATCATTTTAAGTATCTCCTCTTCCTTTTGCCTAATAGTTCTCTTCATCTCTTCAATTTCTCTAAGTAGCACCTGGTATTCCCTTGAACCTCTAATCTGCGTGAGACGAGTCTGAGTTTGCTTTAACCTTTTTTGCTCTTCTTGTAGTTCCTCCTCAAAGAGCTTCTTCTGCTTCCCTTTTTCTTCTAAGGTTGCCTCAATTTTGTTGAGCCTTTCTGCTTTGATTTCACTTTCCCTTTTAGCCCTTTGTAAACTTTGGGGCACCTCCGCTAAGGCCCTTTCTATTCTATAAATCTCTAAGTCAAGTTTTTGCAACTCAATTAATCGTGCAATATCCTCTTGCATTTTTTGGCCTCCTTATATTAGTTGGTAAGGACTTCTTTCAAGATATATTTCCACTGGAATAAAAAAACCTATTTCCCTTATATGAGCATCTATTTTCTCTTTTAGAACTTCTAACACGAAACTCTCTCCAAGGCCATGGTCAATTATAATAAAATTAAAACCTTCTTGTAGGGAATCCTTGGCTAAATGATATTTAACATCTGAGGTTAGGAGTGTATTTAAGCCAAGTTTTTTAAGATGTTCCTTTAAAAAACCACCAGAACCACCACAAAGGGCTAAGGAATTGATCTCTTCCTGTGCGTCACCCACAAGCATTACCCAGGTTTTAAGTTTCTCTTTTATCTCCTCCGCCAAATTTCCAAGTTTAACATAGTTTTGAAATTTTACTATCCTGCCCCAACCAACTCCCTCTTTCTCTTGAATAACGAAGTTCTCAGTTTCCCAACCTAACTTTTGGGCTAAGGTTGTGCTCACCCCAAAGGTTAATTTATCCAAGGGAGTATGCCAGGAAAGGAGGTTTATTTTCCTCTCAATGGCAAAAGAAATAATCTTCCCCTGAAGAGTATCTCTATCTATCTGGGTTAGAGGATGATAAAAGAGGGGATGGTGGGTTATAACAAGATTAAAACCCCTTTTATCTGCCTCTTGTAAAGCGGACAAAGAAGGATCAACAGCAAGAAGGACCCCCTTTACAGGATCCAATAAAGAACCTATCTGGAGGCCATTGACATCCCTTTCTTCTGCAATTTTAAGAGGAGCAATGGTGTCTAAAAAGTTGAAAAAGTCATTTACCCTGAGAGCCATAGGTTTAAAATGGGCCCGCCAGGACTCGAACCTGGGACCTTCCGGTTATGAGCCGGTGGCTCTAACCAACTGAGCTACGGGCCCATTTTTTCTAAAACTATAAAATAAAATAACTAATCGCCTAAATTTTGTCAAGGGTATGTATAAGTCCATATGATTTTAGACTGAGGGGAATTATTGCAAAATTTATTACAAATCCACTCCAAAGGCGATACATTCCCAAGCCCAAAACTTACACCAAAAAAGTCACACCACTCCTGCTCGATTAAATGACTATACCCTTAGTAGTTTAAAGACAACTTCTTTTCCTTGAGATGCATCTTTGATTGCTTCAAGTCTTTGCAGCATTTTTAAGTCTTTGATGGAAGAAGGGGTTAGTGAGAACCTAAACAATTGATATTTAATTTTAACACCCTTTTTTCGTCTAAAAAGAGCTTGAACTTATACACACCTCCCTGAGTTATGATACTTCCACAAAAAGACAGGACTGATATAAAAGCGATCAAGACTGAAGGAGAGCAGATTACTTTTTACATAGAATTTATTTTTTCTTACAAGTAGGGCAAAGCCCACTAAAAACCACTTGAAAATCAGAAACTTCAAATTCTTTTAACTCCTCAGGTATAAGGATGTCAAAATTCCTTTCTACATCAAAAATTTTTCCACATTGTTTACAAATGAAATGATGATGAGAGTGCAAAAAGGGATCAAATCTCTTCTTAGAGCTGTCTATACTTAGTTCTTTTACCAATCCCTTCTCAATTAGTACTTCCAAAGTATTATACACGGTAGCAAAGGACATGCTGGGAAACCTATCTTTGAGGGCATTGTATATGTCCTCTGCAGAGGGATGTTCTCTTGTGTTTTCTAAGTATTCTAAAATAGCAAGTCGCTGTGGTGTTAATTTAAGCCCTAATCTTTTATAAGTCTCTAATCTTTTTTGCAACTCATTCATCTTTTAAACTCTTTTTTAAATTTTAAACATATATTTAAATATAAAAACACTTTCTATTTTGTCAAGTTTTTCTTATCATAATATCTTCAAAAGAAAAATCTTCCAAACCTGGGCAACTAGCCTTGATTATCATAAAATTATCTTCGCTAAGAAAAATTCCTCGAGGAAAAGGCCATTCTTTGCATCTTTCAGGCTTCACAGGATGTATTAAACATAGCTTATTTTTATCATCATAAAAAATACAATATCCCTTCCTGGTTTTCATTTCAATTCTATTTGGAGCTTTGAATATAGTAAAAGTCTCTGTAAATTCCTCCTCTTTAAGGGATAAATATTGAGCAATCCTTTCTATTTCCTCTGGAGATAGCGCTACTGTACTTTCCCCTTTACAACAAAAACCACATCTCTTACAAATAAAGTATTTCATTTTATCCTATAGGGCAGGGGATCCTGGTAACCTGCCTCCTTAAAGGCTTTTAATCTAAGACGACAAGAACTACACTCCCCACATGCTAAAATTTCGTCTTGATAACAAGACCAGGTTAACTCAAAGGGGGTCTTAAGTTGTATCCCTAATTCCACAATCTCTCTTTTAGTAAGATTTATTAAAGGAGCCAAAATTTCGATATCTGTTTCAGGCTTGGTTCCCTCTTGGATAGCCCTATTAAAAGCGAATATAAAGACTTCTTTACAATCAGGATATCCTGAGAAATCTACTTGATTCACTCCAATAAAGATCTTTTTTGCACCAATGGCCTCTGCCCAAGCAGTAGCTATACTAAGAAATATACCATTCCTAAAGGGCACATAAGTAGTAGGAATTTCCTCTGTTTCTTCTGTAGGTATTGGTAAAGATTCATTGGTTAAACTTGAAGCTCCTATGTCTTTCAAAAAATAAGCTTTAGCTATTAAAATTTTTTCTGGTTTAAAGTAAGCACATAATTTTTGAAAACACTCTCCTTCCTTTCTTTCTGTGCGCTGCCCATATTGAATATGTAAAAAGGCTAAACGATAATATTGATTGGCAACACTGGCACAGACTGCACTATCCATGCCAGCACTTAAAAGAATTACCGCTAAATCTTTCTTCATAGCTCTAATATTTCTCTCACTAATTTAAAGCAAATTAAAGTCCTTTCAATAATGTTATCCTTCAAAAAAATCGTCAACATCATTGCAAAGATCTTACCAATAGTAATTTGTTCCTCTTCACAAGGAAGTTATCAGTTTTCATAAAAAGATATCTCATGTAAAATCGTTTTGCACCTATCTAAGGAAGATACATTAATGAGAGGTAAGGTCTTCTACACACTATTATGGTTAGTAATAGTAGGAAAAACAATAGCAAAAAACAAATTCATCATCCACGCAAAGGGTTCAAACCATAAGAGTAAGATCAACCTCTAAGGGTAGGTCAAGGGGCTCTCGAAACATACCACCAATTTTTTTTGCCAATGAGAAAGAAAATCTCATTTACCTGCTGGTGACTTTTCAAAAAACCCTTCGGTTCAAATACCATAAGAGAGGAGGATAAGACTTGCAAAAAAAAGGTAGAGTAGAAGAACCTTAAACTATTAGCTGGATAGCCATTGAACCTGAGATGATGTATCCTTTTGTTATGGATAAAAACCATCCGCTGGGACGAAATTTTGCCTGAAAGTTAGAGAATCTACAGAGAGGATAGCCTAATTTCAGATAAACATACAAAGGCGGGGAATAAAGCCCTTGGAAAGCATGAAATACTGGAAAGTGAAAACTCTTTTAAAGGGAAGTGATAGGAGGCTTACAGACCTCCAAGGAATAATCTTTGGAAGGCCTTAGATATTTTTTTCAAAAGGATGATTATAAACCAGTTTTCCAAGGTGGTTCAGAGAGTGCTTGTAAGGGTTGGGTTTAGAGGGATAAAGAAAAAGCTCAAAATAATTAAAGGAGAAGGGGGACATATTAGCGGTATTCAGTGGGTGATACAATTTATGTCCCCTGAAGAAGGCTCTTGTGATATGAAGGCTTTTTGGGAGGTCAGGCTCAGGGCTTGACTTTTAGGAATGTCTGCCACGGACCCTAAACTAAAAATTTGAGATAAAATTACAAGCTAAGGCATATTCTAAGAGGTTGCTTTTGGTTATGAAAGCAAAAAAATAACACAACTCTTTTCTCCTAAAGACATCAAAGTAAAGTAGGAAACTTTGAGTTTATTTTGGGATGAAAACGCCCCCAAGGGGATTCGAACCCCTGTCGCCGGCGTGAAAGGCCGGTGTCCTGGACCTGGCTAGACGATGGGGGCTATCTTTTCTTCTATGGGCCGCGCAGGACTCGAACCTGCGACTCCCAGCTTAAAAGGCTGGTACTCTGCCAACTGAGTTAGCGGCCCGATTAAAAATTAAATATAAACTAATTTTAACCCTTGTCAATCCCTTGTATGACTCCGTCGGATTTTATTCTGAGGGGAATCCTCGTTAAATCTATAACAAACCCACTCCAAAGGCGATACATTCTTAAGCCACTATGCATCCTTCCCGTATTATACTGTATCAAATACCTCATAAGCACCTTATACTTAATAAACTCCTCCTCCAATGTCCTGTTAAACCTCTCTACATACCCATTCCATTCCTCTCAAG
>JANXCE010000034.1 GCA_025059715.1 Caldimicrobium sp. | reverse complement strand
AAAGGTTAGCCGAATTATTATCACGTCAATTTTCTAATGAGAAAATTAGAAAGGAAAAAACTGAAATAAAAAATGATCACTATGTTTATGATGCGGGAGATAATCAATTGAGAATCTTTTTCAGAGAAAAGGATGAAAAAATTTGGATTTATAAAGTGTTTAATAACCACGATGAGTATGAGAAATATTTAAAAACAGTAAAATATAGTGATGATATAATAAATTCACAGAGGTCAAAATTTGTAATGAAGACATTAAAAAAGGAGGTATAAGATATGTTTAAAGAGAAAAGGATTATGTTTCTTATAGCAGAGACACCTGTGCATGCGGGAAGTGGAAGTGAGATTGGTATTGTGGATTTGCCTATTCAAAGAGAGAAATATACTGAATATCCTAAAATTGAGAGTTCTGGACTTAAGGGGTGCCTAAGGGAAGCCTTTGAAAACTCTCTTAATGAGATAGAAATAAATAATCAAAAAATAAAAGCAAATGATAAAAAAGCTATCTCTGTTGTTTTTGGTCCTGAGGGTGAAGAAGCCCATGCAGGTGCTATAACTATTACTGATGCAAAGATTTTACTTTTTCCAGTTAAATCGCTTAAAGGTGTCTTTGCCTGGATTACTTGCCCCATGGTGCTTGAGAGGTTCAAGAAAGATCTTGAAATGGTAGGGGTTTCGTGTTTTGGTTTTTATAATTTTTTCGCCCTTCAAAATACTATTCCAAGTTCTTCAAATATTGCCATCTCCTTCAAGGTGGTTCTTGAAGAATATACCTTTGAGGTTAGAGAAGATGAAACCACAACCAAATTGGCTGGATATTTAGCTAGCAAAATCTTTCCACCTACTCAATCGCACAATTTTTGGAGAGAAAAACTCAAAAGGGATCTTGTAATTTTAAGTGATGACGATTTTAGGCATTTTGTTAAATCCTCCACAGAGATAATAACGAGGACAAAAATAGACGATGTAACAGGCACTGTTCAGTCAGGTGCTCTGTGGACTGAAGAGTATCTGCCTACAGACACAATAATGTATTCCATAGTAATGTTTACTCAGCCAAGGGTTGAAGAAGAGGAACAGAAGGGAATTTTTAAAGCTGGAACTCCTGAGGAGGAAGCAAAATCAGTTGCGAAGTTTTTTGAAAAAGCACTGCCAGAGATTATCCAGATTGGAGGAAATCAGACTATTGGGAAAGGTTTCATGAGGGTAAAACTCTTAGGAAAAAGTGAGACAGGAGGTTAATCATGGGAGCTAAAGAAAGCTTAATCACCAAACTTGAAAAAGGAAGAGCGGAATTTGCCTATGAATGTGTAAAAGGTATAATAAAACTGAGGATCGATGGTTCTAAATATCCTATGACACAACAAGGTATTAGAGATTTTAAAGAAAAGGTTGTAGAATTTTTGAAAAAACAAATTAAGAAAGGCGCAATTAATATATCAGAAGAAGAAATAAGAGAAATCTTGAATGATCCAGAAAAATATTTCTCAAAGATGGCTAAACTCTCGACAGATGAAAAAAAAGTTATAAATGAATACAAGGAATTATTAAAAGATTTTCGTTCCTATGTAAGAAAACTCCCTCAGATGATTCTTTCAAATGGTCTTGGACAAACCCTTGCTTTTGTTTACGCAAAGAAAGAGGGAGGTAATGCCTATGACATAATTTATAAACAACTTACTGATTATCTCAAAAGTGAGGTTTCCTCCAGGATAAAGATGCCTAATAATCAAAATGAGCTTATTGAATGGGCAATATCGCTTAATTCCTATGAATATCGTTATGTCACGGAGGAACTTCTTGCCCTATTTATATGGATTAGAAAGTTTGCTGAAGGAATGATTAAAGTTGAGGAGGAAGGAGAATGAGTATTAGACTTCTTGAAAAAAATAAATATTTACCGAAAGATACTTTAAGTATCGTTTCTTCAATAAGAACAATTCAACATACTCAATATAAAGAATATAACTTTTATTATCTCTTTAACTTTCCTCGAGTTGAGGGAGAATTACCAGAAAAGATTAGGCTAAATGAAACGATTGAAAAATTTAAGTATGACAATCAACTACTACAAAGTATTAAGAATCGTAAAACCATGATGATAAACTCACTAAAAAACGCAGGTTACCAAGTTTCAGATTTTACTGCCAAGTGCTCTTGGCGACTTGTTATTGGGCTTGGAGCAACACATCCTCAAGAAACATCAATGACCCTTCATCATATTTATGGAGTTCCTTATATTCCAGCAAGTGCAGTAAAAGGGATTACGAGACATTGGGCAGTGCTGAAATTTGCTTATAACACTAAGGAGGCTGATGAAAAAATTGATAACACAATAAGTAGAGTTTCCAGTGCCTTGGAAAAAGGAGAGAACTTGGAAATTGAAGTTGATGGAATTAAATTCCAAGAGTTAATTGAAATATTTGGAACTCAAAAACAAGCAGGAAAGGTAATCTTTATGGATGCCTATCCAGGAGAAGATATAAGTTTTAAAATAGATATAATAAATGTTCACTATCCAGACTATTATTCTGGTAGTAAACCACCTGCTGATTGGCAAAATCCAAGACCTATAAAATTTTTAACAGTTGAAAAAACCTCCTTTTCATTTGTTCTTCTTTCAAGAAATAGCAATCTTCTTTCTAAAGCTGAAAATCTCTTAAAGGAAGCCTTAAAACATCATGGAATTGGAGCTAAAACTTCTCTTGGATATGGATTATTTTCATTTTAATGGTAATGTCGCTTTCCTTTTGCACAGATTAATAAGTTAAGATCAATAACTAAGACACAAGTCACTCAGATCCTCTCTGAGGCTAAGTTACCAGATAGCTCTTTTACTGCTACTAAAGGGCTACAGGGAGGCTTCAGATTCTCCTTCTGCTAAGGCTTTTAACTCAGATCACCGACCGCGTACCAAAAGATATCGGAATCACCTGATTAACCCCAAAGCCATAGTCGAATTTTAGATTTTGCGACAATTTGAATGGAAGGGCCCTTTTGGGAGTGTTCTTTGATGGATTTAAGGGAGACTTTTTACTTTTTAAAGAGAATAGGTTGTAAAAAGAGTAGTAGCGCATGGGTGGGTCCTTGAAAAATTAATTTGTTGAATTTTATATTTAATTTTAATTTTTTATGATCGACTGGATTAGATGGATAAAGGGTTTCAGAGAACCAGTTTGAAAGAATATAGTTTGTTCTAGAAGATAAAATGGCTTTAATGACAAGGCTTGTATGGGGTTAGGGGTTGCAACCAGACCCACTTCAATGGGGATTGTAGAGAAAGGGATCTCTCCGCTTCAAGGGGATTGCATGGTAAAAGCGCAACCCCTCCCGCCTTAAAGAGGATTGCATGAAGAAAAAAACAACAAGGTCAACGAGACTTAATAAAGAATCTTTTTTTTAACACAACACCCAGATACTCATATAAATCTAAACGCAGAAACATAAATCTAAGGCTTTCTTACAGAAACTCTTGCCTTCTCAACAGATTTCCCTTATACTTCCTCTATGGCAGAACTTAAGGCCTACGATCTCTATGCTAAGGCAATCCTTAAAGACCCTGAAAATCTTAAGGCCTTTCTTCAAGAATTTCTCCCAAAGGACCTCCTTCCCCACTTAGACCTCTCTCAGCTCTCTCTGGTGCCTGAAGAACAAATCTCCCTTCCCAAAGAAAAACGCCTCCTTCCTGACCTCATCGCCCAAGTCCCCTTCCTCGGAAAACCTCTTCACCTCTACATCCTCCTCGAACACAAGTCTTATCAAGATCTCTCAGCTTACGCTCAAGTCTTAAACTACATCTCCGCTCTTTTTGAAAAATCCCTCAAAGAAGGCTCAAAACCTATTCCCGTGCTTCCCTTCATCTTCTACCATGGAGAAAGGCCTTGGCTCTATCCCGTTGAGTTTGTGGAACTCTTTGAAATACCTGCTGAGATTAGGTCTTACTTTCTAAACTACAGGGTGTTACTGCTTGACTTGGTAAGCCTTAACCGAGAAGACCTTTTGAAGGGGATTGAGCTCTATAGTGTGGTGTATGCATATCTTTATTTGCTTAGGAATCTTGATAGACCGCTTGAGGAGTTATTGAGGGGGATAGTGAGGTTTGTAGAGGTGGTGGGGAAGTTAGGGGAAAGGGAAAGATGGTATTTGGAGTGGTTTTTGTTGATAGTGTCAAAGGAGAAGGGGCTTGACGAGGAGGAGGTGTTGATTAAATTAAGAGAGGTAGGAGGTGAGAGAGTGGAGTTTGAGTTGAAGACCTATTCAGAGAGGAAATACGAGTTGGGTTTGCAACAGGGAATACAACAGGGCATACAACAGGGGTTACAACAGGGGTTACAACAGGGAAGGATTGAGGGGCTATTAGAAGATGCTCAGGAGATGGTGCTTGAGGTGGTGGAGGTAAAGCTTGGGAGAGTGCCAAAAGGTCTTGAGGAGCAGATCAAGGCAGAAACTGACCGCGAGAAACTTAAAAGGCTTCTTAGGGAGCTCGTTCTTGCCTCAAACCCCATGGAAGTAATCCAACAATTTGGCTATAGAGTTAACAATACTTAAACGGGATTTTTTATTCAATCACCGTCTGTAAGTTATTTATAAGAGAGTATTTATGATTTACTACCAATAAAATATCCTTAAAGTTCCGTTAAATTTTTTCCTTTCCACTTTCTATTAATATCCTTTCAATTTAAGAGGGGAGTTGAGTGATTTGGGTATTAGTTATTCACTTTAACATTTAATTTTTCCAAAAAAGGGGAGCGATCCAGAAAGAGAAAGCGGTATAGGGGTGGTAGGAGGGGATTACAGCCTGGGGACTTGGCGCAGATGGATGCAATTGTGAAATTTTTAAATGGGATTAGGAGGTATGTTTTTGATAGCAAATGATGTGGCTATTAGATTTGGATCTGCAAATTAAGATTAGTTATTTATCGAGTAGAAGTGGAGGGACTTTTGGAGAAAATTCAAGGCGGAAGCTCCTTTTTATATAAGGGGCGTGCAGACTGAGCTTAAGAGGGAGGGAATGGGTATGTAGAGAGGTTTAACCGGACATTGGAGGTGGAGTTTATTGAGTATAGAGATCTTATGAGGTATTTGACATGGTATAATGCGGAGAGGGTGCATAGTGGGCTTGAGAAGGTATCGCCTTTGGAGTGGATTCGTTATAAATTTTACGAGAATTCCTCTCAGTCTAAAATCATATGGACTTATACAATTCCTTGACAGATGGATTTATAGCAATTAAAATTTGTTTAATTTGTTATATGATGATATTTTACTATTCATGGTAAGGAAGGATGAGAGAGGATTTGAAACAAAGGATATGGGAACTTGTTGAAGTGCCCATTATCAAAAAAAACTTTGAGTTGGTGGATTTAGAATGGAGAAGGGAGCCCTCAGGATGGGTTCTTAGGCTTTATATTGACAAACCAGGAGGGGTTACTATTTCTGACTGTGCTAAAATCAGCGAAATAATAGGCAAGCTTTTAGATAAAGAGGATTTGATTCATCATCCTTACAATTTAGAGGTATCAAGCCCTGGGATCTTTAGACCTTTAAAAACTAAGGAACATTTTGAGAGATTTAAAGGCGAAAAAGCAAAGATTACCCTTAACAACCCCTTGGGTAATAGAAAAAATTTTTTAGGGATAATTCGTGGGGTAAAGGGAGAAACCTTAGAGTTTGAAGTGGAGGGTAAGGTTATAGAGATAGACCTAAAGAATATTAAAAAGGCTAATTTACAAAGAGAAATTACCTTTAAATAAAGGAGTGAAATAGATGCAAACCCAGAGGGAGGTAAAAAAAATAGTTGAAGCGCTAACAAAGGAAAAAGGCTTAAGTAAAGAGATTGTGATTGAAGCTTTAGTGGAGGGATTAAAAACTGCAACTAAGAAGAAGTTTGGAAATAATGCTAAGATTGAGGTGAAGTTTGATGAAGAAACAGGGGATATTGAAATTTATCTCTTTAGAGAAGTGGTAGATAAGGTCATAGATCCAAACCGGGAAATAGCCTTTGCTGAGGCTCGGGAGCTTTCTCCTACAGTTAGTATTGGGGATATGATAGGTGAAAAAATTAATCTGCAAGACTTAGGGCGTATAGCTGCCCAGATTTTAAAGCAGGTATTTTCTCAAAGGTTGAGAAGTGCGGAAAAACAATTGATATATGATGAGTTTAAACATAAACTGGGAGAGATAGTGACTGGATATGTGCATCGTTTCAGTAAAAGGGATGTAATTCTCAATTTAGGAAAGGCAGAGGCTCTTCTTCCCGAGGAGGAGCAAATTCCCACCGAAAAATATCATAGAGGTGATAGACTTAAGGCCCTGGTCATTGAAGTTTATAGACATAAAGAACCACAAATAGTAGTATCTAGGTCTCACCCAGCTTTTATAAAAAAACTCTTTGAAAAGGAGGTTCCTGAGATCCAAGAAGGATTGGTAAAAATAGTATCTATTGCTAGAGAACCAGGTTCAAGAACAAAGATTGCTGTGACCTCCACAGATCCCAATATAGATCCTGTAGGAGCTTGTGTAGGAGTCAGGGGTTCAAGAATCTCAGCAGTTCTCCATGAAATAAGAGGAGAAAAAATTGATGTAGTTTTATATGATAAAGACCCTGCTAAATTTGTCTACAATGCTTTGTCTCCAGCAGAATGCAGCAAAGTAATAGTGGATTCCCCTAATAAGACTTTAGAAGTAATTGTGCCTGATGATCAACTCTCCTTGGCCATTGGAAGAAAGGGAGAAAATGTTAGATTAGCCTCTAAGCTTGTTGGTTGGAGGATAGATATATTAAGTGAGACTCAATATCTAAGAAGACAGGATCCTGAATTCCTGAAGTTGCTTAAAGTTACCGGGCTATCTGATGAAGTAGCAGGTTTTCTCTATGAAGCAGGCATCAAGGATTTGAAAACTCTCTCTGAGACTCCTGCTGAGAAAATAGCCCAACTTACAAAATTATCCTTAGAGGAAGCTAAGAGCTTATTAGAAAAGATTAAATAGCTTAATGACCAAAGGGAGAAACTATCCAGAGAGAACCTGTGTATTTTGTGGAAAAAAATTTCCCAAGGAACAACTCATAAGGTTTGTAAGGTTGGAAGACAAGATAATCATAGACCAGGAGAAAAAATCTTCAGGTCGAGGTGCTTATCTGTGTAAAGATTGTTTTCCTTCTTGGGAGTCATCTTTAAAACTAAAAAAGCTTGAAAGAGCACTATGGAAGAGCAAAAGAAGGTATTCTTAATTGGAGGAACTGGATTCATTGGAACCTTTCTCACCAATTTTTTTCTCGAGCGAGGCTGGAGAGTTTTCCTTTTAGTGAGAAATTCAAGTAGACTGAAGAAACTCACCCCTGGAGTAGAAATTATCTTTGGTGATCCCTTGAAGGAAGGTGAATGGCAAAATTTAGTTCCCCACATGGATTTAGTTATCAATTTAGTAGGAGAAACCATTTTTAAGCGTTGGACCCCTGAGTATAAAAAGCGTCTATGGGATTCAAGGATTCTCTCTACAGAAAGAGTGGTATCCGCGTTAAGAGCAGGGCAGGTTCTTTTCAATGCCAGTGCTGTGGGATATTATGGTGATGGAGGAGAAGAAATTTTGACCGAAAATAGCCCCAAAGGTAGTCTTTTTGTGTCAGAGCTTTGTGACCACTGGGAAAAGAAGGCTTTAGAAGGAGAGAGAAAGGGAGCAAGAATTTTAATAGGTAGATTTGGAATTGTTTTAGGAAAAGGAGGTGGAATGCTCTCAGTAATTCTTCCTATTTTTAAACTTGGTTTAGGTGGTAAACTTGGGAATGGTAAACAGTGGTTTCCCTGGATTCATATACTTGACTTGGCTCGAGCTATAGAATTTCTTTATGAAAAAAAGGGGGAAAAAGGTATCTTTAACATAACATCTCCTGCGCCTATTAGAAATGAAGATATGACCAAAATTATTGGTAAGATCTTAAGAAGACCAACTTTTTTTACCGTTCCTGCATTGGCATTAAAGGCTCTTTATGGTGAACTTGCCGAGGTTATGATGGCAAGTGCCCGTGTAATTCCCGAAAGATTACTAAGGCTTGGTTTTGAGTTTGAATATACATCCTTTGAAGATGCCTTTAGGGCTTCCTTGTAAATTAAAATTCCTCTTCTTCTATTATCTCATCCTCAAAAATATAAGTGGGTTCCTCGATAATCTTTTCCTCTTTAGAGACTAAAGTATGGGGGACCCTCACAATCTCCCTTAATTGTTCCAGCTCGAGAGAGAGATTTTCATCTTGTTGGCAAATGGGACATTGTTTTACATGTTTTTCTATAAGTTCCATCATTTTTACAGGTGAGAGTGTGAAGCTTCTAACTTGCTGATACCAGTCTCTAACTAAATTTTTAAGTCTGAGACACTCCATTTTAAAAACCCCACTCTATTTTGAACCTTTTATTTTAATAGCTAATTATAGATTTGAGAAGGGGTAATGACCAGAGTTTACCTATCGGAGATAGATAACCTTCGTAGAGGAAAAAAGAGGTTCTATATAACTTTCAGAACCTCCTCTGTAACCAACTTTCAAACTGTTTTCTAAGCCATAGTGTTTTAGACAAGTCCCACAGGATAGAATTTCAACCCCTCTTTTTTCAAGTTCAACTAAGATTTCTATAAAAGACTGTTCTAAGGTGGTTAGCTTTACTCCAGTATTCATAAAGAAAATGCGATAAGGTAGAAAATTATTGGCAAGTAGGGTTTCAAAAAAGCCCTTCAGTAGAAGCTTGCCTAATTCCTTATCTTCTCCTAAATGATCACTTGCTACAATTATGAGAAGAGGACTCTCCTTTTCTACTGGCTCACAAGTTATAGTATAATCCTCAATCATTGAAGGACTACCTTTCTCAATAAGAAGGTGGAATTCAGAGCCCAGAGTATCAAGGGAAATGATTTTATGCCCCTGAGCGGAGAGAAATTTCTTTAGATTAGCCAGGGAAACTTCACTATCGATTAGGACCTTGATTTGACTACCTATAGGAAGCTCTTCTAAAGCCTCTTTGACCCTTAGAACTGGCTGGGGACAAGGTAAATTGCGCGCATCAACTTCTCTGATCATATTTCCTTACCTCACCGCTCCATTCTCCATCATTCTTATCAGCAGCTTTTTCCATAAAAATTAACTCCTTCTTTTAAAAAAACTAATACAAAAAATAAATCAGTGTTGAATCATTTATAGATATATTTTTAAAAATTACAGAGCGCAAAGGTTGAAAAATTAGCTGTTTTAAATTAAGATAAGTATGTGCAATCCTCAATTTCCTGGGATAAGGTTTTAACCAGAGATAGCCTTTCCTTTGAAACAAAGGATTTTTTTATTTTTCAAACTCATATCTCATATGTGATTATTACTGATCATATAGTATATAAAATCAAAAAGCCCGTAGATTTTGGATTTTTGGATTTTACTACCCTTGAGAAGAGAAAGTTTTACTGTGAGCAGGAGGTGTTACTCAATAGAAGACTTTGTGGCGATTTATATCTTGGAGTGGTGGGTATCACTCAAGAGAATGACCACTATAAGGTGGAAGGAGAGGGAGAGGCCATTGAATATGCAGTAAAGATGAAGAGGCTTCCTTTAGAGGGTATGATGGTCGATCTCCTGAGTAAGGGACAAGTAACTTTCGCACATATTGATTTGATTGTTAAAATACTTGTGCCCTTTTATAAGGTTGCAGAAACTGGAGAGCGGATTAACTACTATGGTAGTCTAGAGGTAATTTCTTATAACTGCGAGGAAAATTTTACTCAAACAAAAGCCTATATTGGTCAGGCTCTTACCCAAAGAAAATTTAATCAAATTGTTAACTATACCAGAGAGTTTTTGTCAAAGAATAGAAAATTATTTGAAAAAAGAATAAGGGAGGGGTTTATAAGGGATGGGCACGGTGATCTTTATTCTGCAAATATATGTTTTGACAACCTAAAGAGGGTTTATATTTTTGATTGTATTGAGTTCAATGAAAGATTTCGGTGTGGGGATGTGGCTTCAGATCTGAGTTTTTTAGCCATGGATTTAGACTATCACCGAAGAAGAGATCTTTCCCAATATTTCATAGAAAGATATCAGAAGTTAAGTAATGATCCTGATCTTCATTACCTTCTTGATTTCTATAAGTGTTATCGTGCCTATGTGAGAGGCAAAATTGGCTGTTTTACCTTTGGAGATCTTAAGGTTCCTCCAGAGGAAAGGCACAGGGCTTTGAAGTCCGCTCAGCGCTATTTTGATCTCGCCTTCAACTACGCTGGAGGAACTCCCAAGGTTGCGATTTTTATGGGGCTTTCTGGCACTGGAAAGACTACTCTTGCTAAAAACTTTATTCAAAAGGTGCCTGCAGTTTATATTTCTTCTGATATTGTCCGTAAAGAACTCTTAGGGCTAAGGCCGGAAGAACACTATTATGCGGATTTTGAAAAGGGAATTTACTCCCCAGAAATCACCGAGAGAACCTATCAAGCTATGATAGAGAGCACTTTAGAAGAAATTTCCTATGGAAGAGATGTTGTGCTGGATGCCACTTTTAGAGAAAAAAGACACCGGGAATGGTTAAAAGAAGCTTTAAAGAAAAGAGGAATCGTTCCGTATTGGATTTTCTGTCATGCCTCAGATGAAGTTATTAAAAAGAGAATAGAAAACAGAAGCAAGGAGAAGAGTGCCTCCGATGCCCTTTTTGAAACCTATCTTGCCCAGAAAAGAAGATTTGAACCTCCAACAGAGGAAAGATTACTTAGGCTTGAGACAACCTCTTCAATTGAAGAGTTAATTGTTCAAATAAGCCAATTTCTACAATTTTAATCCACCTTATCACTAACCCCCTTGTCTTTTAAAAAGGAATGATTATTTTTTGGATAACCCAAAATAATACTACCTAAAGGAGGTGGAGGCATGAAGATCAAACCTCTCTATGATCGCATTTTAGTTCAGCGCGTAGAAGAGGAACAAAGAACAGAGTCCGGAATTATTATTCCAGATACTGCTAAAGAAAAGCCCATCATGGGCAAGGTTATTGCAGTTGGGGAGGGGAGGCTCTTAGATAACGGACAGAAGCAACCACTCATCGTCAAAGAAGGCGATAAGATACTCTTTAGCAAATACGCAGGAACAGAGATCAAAATCAAAGGCGAAGAATATCTAATCATGAGAGAAGACGATGTCTTAGCTATCATTGAAGGCTAACTTCATAAACAAAAAATAATACCAAAAGGAGGAGGTGGCTCTATGGCAGCTAAGGAAATCATTTACGGATCTAATACGAGGGATAAAATTTTAATCGGTGTAAACAAGCTGGCTAATGCAGTAAAGGTAACCCTTGGACCAAAGGGTAGAAATGTAATCTTAGAGAGGTCCTTTGGGTCACCCCTGATCACCAAAGATGGTGTTACTGTGGCA
Source organism: Caldimicrobium sp. (assembly GCA_025059715.1). Classification (GTDB taxonomy): domain Bacteria; phylum Desulfobacterota; class Thermodesulfobacteria; order Thermodesulfobacteriales; family Thermodesulfobacteriaceae; genus Caldimicrobium. Next base: position 6,249 of record JANXCE010000034.1, on the reverse strand, counting down.
AAGGAAATAGAGCTCGAAGATAAGTTTGAGAATATGGGTGCTCAAATGGTTAAAGAGGTAGCCTCTAAGACCAGCGATGTAGCTGGAGACGGAACTACAACGGCTACAGTTCTTGCTCAGGCTATCTTTCAAGAAGGTGTAAAGCTTGTGGCAGCAGGTATCAATCCCATGGCCATCAAAAGAGGAATTGATAAAGCAGTGGATGTGGTAGTAAAGGAATTAGAAAAACTTGCTCAACCTTGTAAAACTCGTCAGGAAATTGCTCAAGTAGCAACAATATCTGCCAACAACGATACTACAATCGGTAACCTTATTGCGGACGCTATGGATAAGGTTGGAAAAGAGGGTGTTATCACTGTGGAGGAATCCAAGGGGCTTGAGACCTACCTTGATGTGGTTGAAGGTATGCAGTTTGATAGAGGATATATTTCTCCCTATTTCATCACTGATCCTGATAAAATGGAATGTGTCCTCGAAGATCCTTACATCTTGGTATACGACAAAAAGATTAGTTCAATGAAGGATCTCTTGCCAGTATTAGAGCAGGTAGCCCGTTCGGGTAAGCCTATTTTGATTATAGCGGAGGATGTAGAGGGAGAAGCCTTAGCCACATTAGTAGTAAATAGATTGAGAGGAGTATTACAATGCTGCGCAGTAAAAGCACCTGGCTTTGGTGAGAGAAGAAAGGCTATGCTACAAGACATAGCTATTCTCACTGGTGGCACCTTTGTTTCCGAAGAATTAGGTATGAAACTGGAAAATGTGCAGTTGAATGACCTTGGTAGGGCAAGAAGGGTAGTAGTTGCTAAGGAAACTACCACAATTATTGATGGCGCTGGTAAGAAAGAGGATATCGAGGCTAGGATTAAGCAGATTCGTGCCCAAATTGAAGAAACTACCTCAGATTATGATAGAGAAAAACTTCAAGAGAGATTGGCTAAACTTGTTGGTGGCGTAGCAGTTATCCATGTAGGTGCAGCCACGGAAACAGAAATGAAAGAGAAAAAGGCTCGTGTAGAGGATGCTTTAAATGCTACCAAGGCAGCGGTTGAAGAGGGAATTGTTCCTGGTGGTGGGACCGCTTATATTAGATGTATCCCCGCTCTCGAAAATTTGAAAGTAGACGGAGAGGAACAACATGGAGTGGATATCGTTAAGAGGGCTTTAGAGGCTCCTCTTCGTCAGATTGCAGCTAATGCAGGTTTCGAAGGATCTATTGTTGTAGAAAAAGTAAAGGCAGAAAAGGGATCCGTAGGGTTTGATGCTGCCCTTGGAGAATACAGAGATTTAGTGCAAGCGGGAATAATTGATCCTAAAAAGGTAGCGCGCTGTGCCCTTCAAAATGCAGCCTCCATTGCTGGACTTCTCTTAACAACAGAGGCTATGGTTGCGGAAAAACCTAAGAAAGAAGATAAAATGCCCACTCCACCTGCACCTGGCGGAGAGTTTTAAATTACCCACAAAAGGGGGCTTTAAGCCCCCTTTTTTTATTTTATTTAGATTCTTCTTCAACTTCTTGCATAGGCCTAAAGCTCTTTTTGGAGGCACCACATATAGGACAACGCCAGTCCTCAGGTAACTCCTCAAAGGGAGTTCCAGGTGGAATCTTTCCCTTTCTATCACCCTTGGCCGGAACATAAATGTAACCGCAATTAGTTGTAGAACAGATCCAAGCTCCCTCAAATTTATTCCCCATAATCCTCTCCTTTACTAGGATTGTGTTTTAATAATAAGATATAACAATCAGAATTTTTATTCTTTGTGAAAAAATTCAAATTGGAAGTTCACTAAAACTCATAGAACAATACTGAGCAGTTAAAACCTACGGCGGAGATTGACAAAACTTAAGGGGGGATCTTGACTAAAAAAATTTTTAAATTATAATTTTTAAAAAAAACAAGGAGGTAAGGACTATGAAGGAGATGACCAAGGAGTGTTTAAAGGGGGCTTTAGCTGGTGAGTCCCAGGCTTGTGTTAAGTATCTTATCTTTGCAGATAAGGCGGAAGAGGAGGGCTATCCTAAAATTGCTAAGCTCTTTCGTGCTATTGCCTATGCGGAGAGGGTGCATGCGGAGAATCATCTTAAGGCTTTGAATGGTAACAACACAGAGGGTAACTTAGATATCGCAATAAAAGGAGAAACCTTTGAAGTGGAGGAGATGTATCCTGCCTATAAGGCAGTGGCAGAGCTTCAAGGTGAAAAGCAAGCTTTAAGAGCCTTTCACTATGCAATAGAGGCAGAAAAGATTCATTCCGCTCTCTTTGCGGAGGCAAAGGAGGCGGTAAAGATGGGAAGAGATATCGACATTGAGGATATATACATCTGTCCCACCTGTGGCCATACCGCAGTAAATAAAGCGCCTGAAAGATGTCCCATTTGCGGAGTGCCTGGCGATAAATTTAAAAGGTTCTAATAGGTATCCTTCTCTGGGAAGACCCTTTTTTGGGTCTTCCCAAAGGTATAACTTTAAAGTTTTCTAAGAAAAAGGATTTCTCAGCTTCGTTAACTTCTTTCATTTTGCCCTTTAAAAATACTTATCACCCAAAGGGAGTTCATACCCACCTCTCTAAAATCTAATCTCTTCGGAATTAGCCAATTAAAAGGTGTTCCAAATAGGGAACTTTTTTCAATCCCTACATAGAGAAACTTGACAAATTCCTATTATTTATTAAAATTGAATTTAAATTTCAATAAAAAATAGGAGGGTGGGTTATGGTTAGAAGAAGTTGGCTCATAAGGTTTATTAGCTTCACAGTAGTTTGGTTGTTGATTCAAATCTATGGGGTATCTAAGATTCAGGCGCAGGAACTTGTGGTTTATTCTGGAAGAGCAGAAAGACTTATTAAACCCCTTTTTGATAAGTTTACTGAAAAGACGGGGATTAAGATTAAGGCTCATTATGCTGGCTCGGTGGAACTCTACAATAAGCTTTTGGCGGAGGGAGACAGAAGCCCTGCGGATCTCTTTATTACAGTTGATGCTGCAACCTTAGAGAGGGCAAGAATTGCAGGTCTCCTTGAGCCTATAAAATCAAAGGAAATTGAAGAAAATGTTCCCTCTCCTTTTAGGGCTCCCGATAATAGTTGGATAGGTCTTTCCCTTCGCCTAAGGGTGATTGCCTACAATCCTCAAAAGGTTAATCCCGAAGAGATTAAAACCTTTGATGATCTGTTAAAGCCCAAATTTAAGGGAAGAATAGGTATTCGCACTGGATCAAATATCTATCCCCAGTCCCATACTGCTATGATGATAGCAGAAAGAGGACTAAAAGAGACAGAAAAATTTCTTAGAGCTCTCCTTGCTAATGTAGGAGATAGGATCTATCCTTCCGACACGCGAATTGTTGAAGCTATTGCCAAGGGAGAAATAGATCTCGGTATTGTTAATCATTATTATGTTTATATTTGGCTTAGGGACAATCCTAAGGACAAACCCAATCTCTCTTTGATTTTTCCGCCTAAGACTGCCTATAATGTATCTGGTATTGGTATTCTCAAAAATAGCAAACAGAAGGATTTAGCTCTAAAGCTGGTTGAATTTTTAGCCTCTCCTGAGGCTCAAAGGCTCGTTGCAGAATTAAATCGGGAGTATCCGGTAAATCCCAAAATACCCCATCACGAAGACATGTTTCCCAGAGCTAAACTCAGTATGTCCAGTGTGACTCTTACTCAGATGGGTAAGTATTTGGTAGAGGCGGTAGATTTAATTGATCGGGTAGGTTATAGATAGATGAAGAAAAATTTCAATAAATTACTCTTGTTGACTGTGGGGATAGCACTACTTGTGGCTATCCCCCTTTTACATATTGTTATCTACGCCTTTAAGACCGATCTTTCTTTGTGGATGCGCCTTTATGAAACCCGCTTAAAGGTTATTTTGCCAAATACGCTTAAGTTACTCTTAGTAGTAGCTATTTTGATTAACCTTTTTGGGATAAGTCTTGCCTGGGTGGTTTCTCGTTATAATTTTTGGGGAAAGGGTTTTTGGGAGTGGGCTTTGGTTTTACCCTTTGCAGTTCCTGGATATGTAATGGCTTATAGTTATGCCAGTTTTGTAGCTCCAGGAGGGCCCTTTCAAACACTTTGGCTTAAACTTTGGGGAACTACCTTAAGTCCTCCCTCCATTTACAATCTTTGGGGAGTAGCCCTTATCTTAAGTTTTATTAACTATCCCTATGTTTATCTTCTCACTCGAGCAAGCTTCCTTACTCAGAGCTTCCTCTATGAGGAGGTAGCTAAGGTTTTAGGAGTTTCCCCCTGGATGAGATTTTTAAAGGTGAACTTGAGGCTTGCCTATCCTGGAATTATGGCAGGAACAGCTATGGCTCTAATGGAGGTTCTGGCTGATTTTGGCACGGTCACCCTCTTAAGATATCCCACCTTTACCGAGGCTATCTACAGACAAATGACCGGGCGTTTCGATCCCTTAGGGGCTTCTGCTCTATCCTTAGTATTAATTCTCATTGCCTTAGGGTTTTTATATTTAGAAAGACATTATCGAGGTAGGGCCAAATATGAACAACTTTCGGGAAATTTTAAAAGTTTTGAGGTCAAGAGATTAAATCTTCGGGGAACTCTCCTTGTGAATTCTTTGCTTTTTATTTTTTTAGGACTAACCTTCCTTCTTCCATTAGGAATTTTGGTATCTTGGGCAGTGAAGGCCCTATGGAAGGGTGCTTTTACTTTTGCCTTTCTTCACTATGTAAAGAACACCATAGTAGTTTCCCTTCTTGGTGCAACTCTTGCCACTGTGTTTGCTCTACCTGTTGCCTACCTTCATGCTCGGGAGGGGGGACCCTTAGGGAGGACCCTTTATTATGTGTCCACGCTTGGTTATGCCCTGCCAGGTCCTGTTGTAGCGGTAGTTTTGTTAGTTTTTTCCAATAATTATCTACCCTTTATGTATGGCACCCTTAGTCTTTTAGTTATGGCCTATCTAATAAGATTTATGCCTGTTGCGGTAATTGCTCAGGAAGCTTCCTTTCAGCACTTAAGTCCTTTACTTGTGGATGTATCTAAGAGCTTAGGGGCTGGCACTTTAAGGATCTGGTGGAGGATATTGCTACCTTTGATAAGATCGGGCTTGGTTGCAGGTTGGATTATAGCCTTTGTGGATATGATGAAGGAGCTGCCAGCAACCTTAATGCTTAGGCCCTTAGCCTATGATACCTTAGCAGTGCGAGTTTGGATTGAAGCCTCAGAGTCCCTTTGGGAGATGGCTTCAGTGCCTGCACTTATGATTGTTCTGGTAAGCCTTTTGCCAGTTATATTACTTGTCAGAAAAACTAACGATTTATGTAAAAGTTTTTGCTGAGGTGAGAAAAATGAAATCCTTTTTAAAGCTTGAGGGAGTTTGCAAGGGATACAAGGAGGATAATTATGTTATTAGAGATATAAGCTTTGAGGTAGAAGAAGGGGAGTTCTTTTCCATACTTGGTCCCTCCGGATCAGGGAAGACCACTCTTTTGAGAATTATTGCTGGATTAGACTCTTTAGACAAGGGAGAGATTTTAATAGGTGGAAAGCTTGTCGCAAAAGATAGCTGGCAGATTCCCCCTGAAAAAAGAGGGATAGGCTTGGTCTTTCAGGATCCCGCCCTCTTTCCCCATCTTAATGTCTTTGAAAATATAGCCTTTGGAATAGAGGGTCTCTCTAAGCAGGAACGGAAGAGGAGAGTTTTTGAACTGTTGGAGTTAATTGGCCTTTCAGGTTATGAAGGAAGGTATCCCCATGAGCTCTCAGGAGGAGAAAAACAAAGGGTTGCTTTAGCTCGAGCCTTAGCCCCAAGGCCTAAGGTTCTTCTTTTAGATGAGCCCTTTGCCAATCTGGATTATGAGCTTAAAAGGGAGTTGGGAGAGGAAACCCGCAGTATAGCCAAGAAACAAAACATCACTGTCCTTATGGTAACCCATGATCAAGAAGAGGCACTATGTTTATCCGATAGAATTGGTATCCTTAGCCCAAGGGGATGTCTTGAACAGGTGGGAACCCCTGAAGAGGTCTACTTTACCCCTAAAAATCTCTATGTGGCAGGTTTTTTGGGGAGAGCTAACTTTATCAAAGGAAAGGTCTCCGAAGGGAGGTTACATACTTCTTTGGGTGTTTTTTCTACCAATGGGAATAATCCCATAGAGAGAGAACCTGTCTTAATGATTAGACCGGAGACAGTGGAATTTGTACCAGATTCCCAGGGGGATTGTCAGATAGAGAAGGCTAACTTTTTAGGTTCCTTAATAAGCTACACAATTC
>JANXCE010000033.1 GCA_025059715.1 Caldimicrobium sp. | reverse complement strand
CGAGTTAAGGTTGTGGAGATGAGGAAGATTAGTTGTAGGGAGTTACTTGAGAGTGAGGTGGAGGAGGACCAATTGCTTGCTATTTTGTGTAAGAGGGAAAGAGACTTCTGGGATAGGCTAAGGGAGAGGGTTGAGAGGCTGGATGAGGGAAAGAGAAGAGATTTTTTGATGAAGCTTTTAGTGCTTGCAAGACTGAGGAAGAACGCTTATAATGAAGTAGTAAGGCTATATGAGGAGGTAACGAGGATGCCTTTAGTGATTGATAAGAGGAGGGATCCCTTTTACATAGAGGGAAGGAAGGTAGGGAGAAAAGAGGGAAGACAACAGGGTTTACAGCAGGGGTTACAGCAGGGCCTTCTAAAGGATGCTCAGGAGATGGTGCTTGAGGTAGTGGAGGTAAAGCTTGGGGAAGTGCCAAAGGGCCTTGAGGAGCAGATTAAGACAGAAACTGACCGAGAGAAACTTAAAAGGCTTCACAGGGAGCTTATTCTTGCCTTAAACCCCCTGGAAGTAATCCAACAATTTGGCTATAGAGTCAATGAAACCTAATCAAAAAACATCTTGCAGTTAATCATTTGAAAGAAGGGTTTCATTCATTCCTTATAAATAAGCAGTAAATACAGACTTTATAAAGGGGGCATAAGTTTTGCCTCTGATTGGGAAGTAAGAAAAGGGGTAAAATTAAAAATCAAAAAATTAATCTTAAGCATGCCCCTTAGTTTAAAAAAAAAGAAACAGTGTAAGTGTGGAAAATTCATGCTTCCATTAAAGATTTAAAAATTAAGACTTAAAAATGCTGCAAATACTTGAAGCAATAAAAGATGCATCCCAAAGAAAAGAACTCACATTGTGAAATAGTTATTTATTTAAAGTAATATTGGGAGGAACTTTTGGAGTAAGTTTAAGGCGGTAGCTCCCTTGGAGATAAGGGGCGTGCAGAAAGACTTTGGGAGTGAGTTTTTAGGGGAATTGGCGAAGGAGCTTGAGAAGAATGGACTGGGTATGTAGAATGGACTCATACAGCCTTCTTGAAAAAAAGTCAAAAAATACTAAAATTAAATTATGCAAGTAAGTGGAGTTTCAAAAAACAATTTAAATGATTTAAAAATAAGGATGATAATTGAAAAGCTAAAGATCAGAGAAAAACAGGTTATAGCACATGAGATGGCTCACAAATCTGTTGGAGGTCCATACACTGGTGCTGTTCATTACACCTATACCTATGGACCAGATGGTAAGAGATACATAAGTGGGGGAGAAGTCTCCATTGATGTCTCACCAGAGGGAGATCCAGAGGAGACCATAAGAAAAATGCAAATTGTTAGGGCCGCTGCCTTAGCTCCAGTAGATCCATCACCTCAGGACTTAGCTGTTGCCCAAAGAGCCACAGCAATTGAGATGAAAGCTAAAATGGAACTAATGCAAAAGAAATACAGGGAAAGCCAAACAACAACTTCCAAAGAGAGAATCAACTTTAACGTTGTAGTCTAATTAGGCTTAGGCACTTACTTTATTCTTGTAAAAGGTTATTTTTGTGTTAATCTTTGGAAAATTCGTAATGTGCATTACTGGGGGTAATCGATGAGGGAATTTGCCGTTGCAGTAGTAGGAGCAACTGGTGCAGTAGGTAGGATGATGATTTCTGTGTTAGAAGAGAGAAACTTTCCTGTTAAAGAATTAAGGCTTTTTGCATCACCAAAATCAAAGGGAGTAAAGATTCCCTTTAAAGGTGAAGAAATAGAGGTCGAGGTCTTAGAGGAAGCTAAGTCCTTTAGCGGAATTGATATAGCTCTATTTTCTGCAGGTGCTTCAAGAAGTTTGGAATACGCTCCAAGATTTGCTAAAGATGGGGCAGTGGTTATTGATAATTCCAGTGCCTGGAGGATGGATCCGGAAGTCCCTTTAGTTGTGCCTGAGGTAAATTCACATGCTATAGCCCAGTATAAAAACAAGGGAATAATCGCCAATCCCAATTGTTCCACCATTCAAATGGTGGTTGCCCTAAAGCCCATTCATGATGTAGCCAAGATAAAAAGAATTGTTGTTGCTACGTATCAATCGGTTTCTGGAGCCGGCCAAAAGGCGATAGATGAGCTAATGGCACAGGTAAAGGCCTGGTGCGCTGGAGAAATACTACCTCTCCCTCAGGCCTTACCAAAAACCATCGCCTTCAACTGTATTCCCCACATTGATGTTTTTTTGCCAAACGGATATACTAAGGAAGAGATGAAAATGATAGAGGAAACAAAAAAAATTATGGAAGACCCTGAACTCAAAGTGACTGCAACCACGGTTAGAGTGCCAGTTTTTTACGGGCATGCGGAGGCAGTAAATATTGAAACTGAGAAAAAAATTACATCCAAAGAGGCTATAGAAATATTGCGTCAAGCTCCCGGAGTAGTAGTTTTAGACGACCCTGAGCACAAGGTTTATCCCCTTCAAATAGAAGTAGCAGGAAGAGATGAAGTCTTTGTAGGAAGAATTAGAGAAGACCTCTCCATTGAAAAGGGACTTAATCTTTGGATTGTAGCGGATAACCTAAGAAAAGGCGCTGCAACAAATGCAGTGCAAATAGCGGAAGTCCTTATTGAACGCTACTTGTAAACCTTTTTATAAACCTTGCAAATCTTCGTAGAGGAAGAGGCCCTTTCTTATAGTCTCACGCGAGAAGTTATAACTAAGTATCCTTATCAGGTAATTTCCAGTTATCAGGACTTTAAGTGGGAAGGTTTGCCTGATGAAGCCTTATTAACACTTGGAAAGAGAAGACTTTTCCTCCTGAATTTCAAAGGGGAGTTTATAAAATCCTGCCCAGGGACTAAAAATTACCTTTGCTGTGGATATATAATTTTTCATATTGGAGAAGGCTGTCCCCTGGATTGTTCCTATTGCATACTTCAAAGCTATCTCAACAGACCGGGATTAAAGGTATGGGGAAATCTTTTAGAAGAGGGTTTTCCAAGCTTAGTTCACTTTCTTAGAGAACGAGAGAAAAAAAAGACCTTTACGAGGGTGGGCACTGGGGAATTCACCGATAGTTTGGCTTTAGAAAGTATAACAGGAATTTCTGAAAAACTGATAAATTTCTGGTATGAAGAAGATCCCTTTGCAGTTCTTGAGTTAAAGACAAAAGTAGCACCTTCAGAGGACTTTTTCATCAAACTGAAGGCAACCCCTAAGGTCATCTTTGCCTGGTCTGTTAATACAGAAAGAGTTATTAAAGAGGAAGAAAAAGGCACTGCCTCCCTTGATGCTCGCTTGAAAAGTGCCCTTATGGCTAGTAAACAGGGCTTTTCAGTCGCCTTCCACTTTGATCCCCTTATCTACTATGAAGAAGCAGACAGAGAATATCCTCAAGTATTAGAAAAAATACTAAGTCTAATACCAACCAGAAATATAGCCTGGATTAGCTTTGGGACCCTTAGATTTCCCAAGGCCTTAAAAGAAATTGCCCAAAAACGCTTTCCCAAGAGCAAAATTTACAGCTACGAATTTATTGAGGGGCTTGATCTTAAAATGAGATACTTTATAGATGTAAGAAAAAAAATATACAGATCCTTAGCTCATTATGTGAAAGCCTTTCAAAGAGAAGTTACCTTTTACTTTTGTATGGAAAGTCCCAGAATCTGGGAAGAGGTATTGGAAGTTCCCATTAAGTATAATGAGGAATTAAGGGAACTTTTGGATCAGGCTGGCAAAAGATTATGTTATTCTTAATAACCTTGGTGATAGTCCTTTTCTTGAGTGGTTGTAAGGTGTCCATTATGAGTAAGAGTTATCGCTGTGTGGATTGTCATAAAGAGGTATCAATAGTTTCAAAACATGAGGATCTCTCCTGCCGAGATTGTCATTTAGGCGTTGAACCCGCAAAAACAAAAAAGGAGGCCCATACAAATTTATTTAAAGAATTTACGGTAGAAAAAATTGAGAGTCTCTGTCAAAGGTGCCATTCCCAAGAGGTTAAACTTTATAAAGAGAGCTCTCATTATCATTATAAGAGAGAGTTACAGAGCATCTTAAGAGGTTTTAATATAAAGCTTAAAATTCATGATTTTTCAGATCTGGTAAATCTTAAGGGAGACCCAAGTACCAGAGAGGGACTGCTATTAGATTTTCTTAAAAGGCGTTGTCTTACCTGTCATATTTGGTCAAAGGGAGAAAATTATGCTCAGACTTCAAGAGAGAGAGGTTGTTTTAGTTGCCATAAACCCCATAGTTTAACAAAACCTAAAGAGGAAACCTGTCTTAGTTGTCACTATAGCACCCGAATAGGTTGGGATTATTATGGACTTTTTCCCCATAACTGGGCTTTAGACTATCGTTCACCCTTTATAGAAGGTGATTTTCCTGCAAGGCCCTTTGGAATTGAAGCCTACAACTTAACCCCTGATATTCACAAAATGAAAGGGCTAACATGCTTAAATTGTCATTCTAAGGAGGAGGTGATGTATGGTAAAAAGGGAAAAACTTGTTATGATTGCCACAAGAAAATGAACCCTCTTCTCTTTCATAATCCGTTGGTAATGAAAAAGATTAGATGTGAAGCCTGCCACAGCAATTACCTATTGCAAGATAGATTAAAGATTTGTAGTTTGGAATCAAGCATAGATTTTGAAGAAAAGATTAATCTTATGATTCAGGAATCCCGGGAAATTGAGGACATTTTCACAGAATACTTAAAGGGAAATAAGGTTCAACTCAACATGACCGATAAGTTTAATGGTGAAGTTAAAGAGGGAATATGGTTTTGCACTCTGAGTGATCGGCAATTTACACAAATTACCTTAGGTAGGGATGAAAAGGGTAGAATTTGTGTTCTAAGAGAGGAGACTTTAATAATTAAAGCGAATAATTATGAACTTCGAGGAGCTTTTAGACAGTGTAAAACTGTTCACTCTATTGGTAGAGGGGATCTCTTCAGAGCCTTTAAACTAATAAATGATTTAAATCAAAGGTGAAATATCCACCTGTAAAGCTCAATTTAAAAGGCTTTCACAAATATAAAGTGGGAACTCTTTGGTTCACTAAGGAGGACTTACAAAAGGTAGAGGACATCGGGAATCAAGTTGAAAGAGGGGATCTCGTTTCCCTTTACTCTCCTGAGGGTCACTTTTTAGGTCAGGGCTACATAAATTTATCCTCTCACTATGCTCTTAAACTTCTCACCAAGGAAAGTGTTCCCATAGATGAACTTTTTTTTCTTAAGCGCTTTGAGAGAGCGTTGAATTTTCGCAAGAGGATTTATCCCCAGGAAAGGGTCTTTCGCTTGATCTTTGCAGAAGGAGATTTACTTCCTGGTTTAATTATAGATATCTTTGAGCGAGTAGCGGTTATACAAATCTACACCTTAGGAATGGAAAGATTAAAGGAAACCATTATATCGGCCTTGCTTAAAGCCTACCCGCTTGAAAGTATAGTGCTTAAAAATGATATGGAAAAAAGAAAAGAAGAGGGGCTTTCTCTATATGTGGAATGTTTTCTTAAAGATCCAGGGGAAATAATTCCCATAGAGATGGACCAGATAAGACTTTTGATTCCCGTGAAAAGGGGCCAAAAGACAGGATTATTTTTAGATCAAAGAGAAAATTGGCGCTTGGTAAGGAAAATAAGTGAGGGTTTAACGGTAATTGATGGTTTTTCTTACCTTGGTATGTTTTCCCTTTATGCCCTAAAGGGCGGAGCAAAGAGAACCTTTCTGTTAGAGCGATCAACCTTTGCCTTAGATCTTGCCATAGAAATAGCTAAATTAAATGGATGGAAAGAGAAGATTATTCCCGTAGAAGGGGATGTTTTAAAGTTATTGAAAAATCCTTCCATAGAAGGTGACTTACTAATTTTAGATCCTCCTGCCTTTATTAAAAGTAAAAGCGATTTTGAGAGAGGAATTAACCGTTACAGAGAACTCTACCATTACGGGATCAAATTTTTTAAAAAAAGGAACGGACTTCTGATACTTTTCTCCTGTTCCCATTTTCTTAGTTTAGAAAATCTAAGAGAGTTAGTTTTTGAAAGTTTAAAAAGACACCATTTATATAGTAAAATATTCCAAAGCCTTAGTCAAGCCCCCGATCATCCCATAAATCCCTATGTTAAGGAAACAGAATACCTAAAGGGTTTAGCTTTAGAAATTAACTCAGATCTCTGTTAAATCAGTCTCAGGTTGAGTATTTCCATTGTCAGAACTTTCCTCTCTACTAAGCTGAAGTGTTTGGATAAACTCCAGGGGAGTTATCTCCTCCACTTTCATAGTTACACCTTCAAGAAAGACCTTTTGTGGATCCGCAGGATTGTAGAAAAAAACATAGCAATTTGCCTTTACTTCTGGATTTAAAAGTATGAGAACTTCTTTTATAAAGGTATCTCTACCAAGATAGTTTTTTAGAAGGAATCGCTCCTCCATAAAGTCTCTTTGCATAATACTCCAGGGCTCAAGATTGTCCCTTTTTACCGATCCAAGATAGTGATAATTTTTCAGAAGAATAGGCTTAGGATTAATTCCACTCCTTTTGATAACTAATCCCTGAGATATGTAAATTTCCTTAAAAAAATAATTTCTTTTTTTAAAAGTTACAATATTTGAATAGTTTATATACGAAATAATATCGAATATTTTTAGTTTAAAGGATAAGTTATTGTTACAAGGCTTTTTAGTCAATGGAAAATCACCAACTAAGTAGTTCCAAAATTTCTCTTTGATAATCTCAAGTTGATAGAGATGTTTCCTATAAATACTTTCAAGTCTATCTAATTCATTACGAAGGGTCTTTCTTGATAATCTTCTTATGTAATTTTTTTTGTGATGCAGAAAGCCTTGAGGATTCTTTTCATAATTTATGCTTTCAAAGGCTAAATTTAACTCTAAAGCCCTTCTTGCATCCCCTCCCCTATCGGGATGATACTTCATTTGAAGAACTTTGTAGATCCCCTTAATCAGCTTAAACAGGGTCTCGTCATCTAATTCTTTAACTATTTGAGGAGTTAGTCCAAAAATCTCAAAAGGATTTTTCTTAAGTTTAGACATCAGATTTATTCCATTAGCTAAAGCCCTTTTCCAAAAAATTTGCGATCAGGGGTAGTAGGCTCTTTCTTAAAGATTTCAGAGTTTCCTCAGGGCGCCTGTGACTTATTTTTCCGTATTCATCCGTAATAAAGTGAAGAGAGAGGCCTTTAAAGCCGTAGTACTCTGAAAGACAGTAAAAGGCAGAAGTTTCCATGTCTATCGCCTCAAAATTTAAATCCTCTAATTTCTCAGTTAAATTGGGAAAATTTTCTACTCTCCAGGGGATATCCGCACTAAGAATAGTGCCTATTTTAAAAGATATTTCGTATTGGGATAGAGATTCTTCTATGTATTTTAAAACATAATCATCTAAGTAAAAAACTTGTCTATTAAAAAAATAGAACTTACTTGTGCCTTCAAGGCTGATAGATCTCACTGGTATAAAGAGATCTCCCAGATTGAGATTACTACCAGGGTTTTTTCCTGCCCAACCTATAGCTAAGGTTTCTCTCAATCCTCTTTTTAAGGCAATCTCTAAGATTAAAGCCATTTTTGGAGCAGAAAACAAAGGTCCGGCTAAAAGTCTTCCCTCGTTGTCAAACCTCAAATTGATGTCTAAAAACCTACCTTTGAAAGGAAAGGAAAAATACTTAGAATAAAAGTTCCACTCAGGAACAGTATGAAGAATAACTAACCTTTTAACAAAGTTTACCTTTATCTCTGGTAGATACACTCATTAAAGTATAATACTAATCCTCTTCTTCTTCAACTAAGTCCTCAAAGATATCCAGACATTCCTTTATTAAACACTCTTTATCTGGAAAATGACAAGCCCCCTCCTTTCTTTGAGGAATAGGTCTTTCCGGTAATTTTAAAGAAGTTAAGATAAATCCTACCTGTTCAAAAAGATTTTTAAAAAGGTCAGAGGATATTCCCTCATCTTCAAGGATACCCTTTATCTCTTCATACTCTTCCTTTATTTCTTCCGCCACCTCTTTCCTTGATTTACAGCTCACACATTTAGGGTCCCTTTCTTGATGTGCTAAAACTCCAGCAATAAAATACAAAGCTCTAATCTTATTTACTAAAACCTTAGCCTTCTCCATAAATTTGTCCCTCCAAAATTTTTGAAATTAAAACAAAAATATAAATAAAACTAACTAAGTAAATTTTTTGTGAAAGTTTTCTCAGTTGAGTTTAAACAAAGCTTCTTTTAAGGTGTTATTTGTTCAAGTAAGCACCTTTCTGAAAACTCTTAATTTGCTCAGTTGGTATCTCCAAACGAAAAAAATTTACGATTTCAACGAAGTTAGCTATTCGCAACGGATATTCTTTGAAATAAAAAAGGTGACTAAAACAGGAACAGTCAGAGGATCCAAACTTATAAATCCCCTGATCCGCAAGAGAGGAAATTTTACTGGCTAAAGTGCATTCCACTCGATCCAAGGTAACGATGGGAATGATATGCTTTAGCTTTCCATAAGGAAGGAGATAATCTATGTGCCAATGTTGGTTTTTAATGGGTTTTTGATACCTTTTCAATCTTTGGCTAAGACTATTATGAGCAGAGCCTACATAGACGTAATAACCCCTTGGAAAGAAAAAGAGCCCTAATTTACCTATGGGGATTTCTCTCTCTTCTGGAACTTCTATTAGAAGTATGTAAATACCTTTATCCTTGAATACCCAATGAAGATACTCAATTGGTATTTGAAGTTCCTTGAGGGCTCTCACCTCAGTGAGATCCTCAGACAAGCTAAGCGCTATGGCCCAAATATCGACTTTTGAATATGTCTCTAAAAAGGCTTTAGTAAAATTCCAATCTATATGATAAGCAGGAAGAAAGTAATTACAGGAAAAATTCATAACTACGAAAAGCAAACCCCCCCTTATACCCTTTTCCCGTAAATGTAAGAGTTCGTATAGATGCCTTGTCCCCCTTTCAGTTTCTGCATCGGGAAACATAGCTAACTCACTTCCAAAAAGAGTGCAAGTTTTAACCTCTAAAAAAAAGGGTTCCTGAGTAGTTCGGTGTCTTAACAGAAGGTCAACTCTCCCCTGCCCTGTCTTTGGCTCCTCTCTCTCAACAAAGTAATCCTGTAATGGAGAGAACTGTTGATTACAGATAAGTTTTTTAACAATTTTGTTCGTAAGATGAGTATGAAGTAAAATTAATTTTTTGTCCCTCAAAGAGGCAATAACTGTGTAGGGATATTTGGAGCCTGAAGTCTTAGTTAGTAAAAGAGGAGTTCCTGGTAGAAGGATCTCCCAGAGTCTTCCTGGATTAGGTAAGTAGGCAAGAACAACCTTACCTCTAAGATCTACCCTTACTACAAAGCGGTTTAGCCTTTCAAGAAAATAGGCTTTAAGGAGTTCCAAGTCCTTTTCCTTTCAAAGAAATTGCTTTCCCAGCAATAATAAAAAAGAACTCATCGGCAAGATCCGCCACCCTTTGATTGAGAAGCCCCAACTGGTCTCTAAAGACTCTCCCTAAAGGATTTTCAGGCACAATTCCTAAACCTACTTCGTTGGAGACAAGTATCACCCATGTCTTCTCAGTCCCTTTATATTTAACAAGGCTTTGTAATAGATTTTCTACCCAATGATTAGTCTTAATTACATCTTTTAAAAAGACATTGCTTAGCCAAAGTGTGAGACAATCAACTAATATAAGATTACCTTCATAGTTTAATTTGTTTAGTAATGAAGAAATATCTAAGGATTCTTCTATAGTTTCCCACTGGGAACTTCTTTCCTTTTTATGAATCAAAATTCTTTCCTTCATTTCTTCATCCAAAGGCTCGGCGGTAGCGATGTAGTAATACTTAGAAAAATGGTTTAAACTCTCTCCGTACCTTAGGGCCCATTTAGTCTTACCACTTCGGGCTCCTCCCAAAACAAAAGTAAGCATCAATTCCTCCAAAGGTAAACTAAAAATCTCTCTAAGTAATTTATAAGTATCCTATATAAACCTCCATAACTTTTAAGATTGTCTCCAAAAATTTCAGCGGCTTGGTTATGCCTGCCAAAGGGATCTCCATTTCTAAAACTTTCGTACTCTTGCCTTAGAGCTTCAAGAACTACATTTGTTAAATTTTTCACCTCTTCAATGGACCCACAAAGTATCTCAAGGGTTAATTCTGAGATTTGTTCTTTAGCTAAACATTTAAGTATTTCATCTAACATAAAAAATAAATTAAGTAATTCCAATCCCCTAATCCCTCTTTTCCATTGATAGAAATAACTGGTTCTTCGATAGAAGAGAAAATTTCTTTGAGCATAAGATAGGATTTCTTTTACTCTCTCAAAGAGGTTTTTAAATTCCCGATAAATGAAGGACACATCCTTAGTGGGAAAATTTTTATTCTTTGAGATCAATTTTTTGAGGTCAAGGGCTTTAGTAGGCCTTGATTTCACAATGGGTAGCTGATAATACTTTATTATATTTTCAATAAGTATAGAACCATTTTTAAACTGAGGAGTATCAAAGTGAATTAGAGAGAGGAGCACTTTTCCCTTTTTGAGTGAGCCTTCCATTATTAAGGGTGAGCCTATCATTTTTTTTGGATCAAGGGGAATACGATACTTTCTCTCAAAGTGTTCCAAGTTTTTCCAATGATCCTTCAAACAGAGATCTGAAACAAAGGCCTGAGGGGTTGCCTCCCAGAAATAACCTAACACTTGGACTGTTTCATCATGAATTTCAAATTTGGGAGGAAACCAGAGAAAAAAAAGGCAATTTCGAATGTTTTTAAAGAGGGGATGCTCTTTTATTACCTTTACCCTACAGGGACCACTGTAACTGGGAATACGCTCCCTGGAGCGTCTTATTTTCAAGAACCCTAATCCTTCTTCACAGGCCAAACTTGCGCCTCCGCAGATTCCCACATAAATTCCGCCCTTTTCCACAAAATCCCTTAAAGTATCCTTAGCCTTCCTATCGAGAGAAGCCAATTTGTTTTTGGACCACCCTCCAGGCACAAAAAGTGCCCTATACTTATTTGAAAAATCTTCATCAATTTCTTCACTCAAAATTGGATCAAATAAAAGATTAGCTTGACTTAGGGCAGAATAGGTCCATACTCCCCAGAGGTGAGAGTCATTCAGTAATAATGCTGATTTCATATTCCTCAGGGTATTTCTCATGATAACCCCTTCGGGTTACCAAATACCTTCCAAGTAGCTCCGTTTTTTTACCTCCAACAATAATTAGGCTTTGCATGTTAACCTTTTCAACGGGCAACTCTGAAAGAGGTGTGATTATTATCTCCTCCTCTTCTCTGGTTGCGGAATTTATGAGGGCGCAAGGTGTATTGGGGGGCTTCTTGCTCAGAAGAATCTCAAGGGCCCTCTCTAAGGGCTTCTTTCTGCTTTTACTTCGTGGGTTATATATGACAATGGGCACATCCAGTTCTGCTAAAATCTTGAGTCTCCTTTCAATTTCTGACAAAGGAGTTAGGCGATCGGAAAGACTCACCACCGCAAAATCACTGGTCAAAGGAGCCCCAACTAATGCATTGCCTATATTTAAAGCAGATATTCCAGGAATAATCTCTACTTCTAATTTCAGTTTGTTCTCCTCGAGTAACTCTAATACCAAACCAGCTATTCCATATATACCTGGATCACCACCACTTACCAAGGCGGTATCTCTTCCGCTTAAGACAAGTTCAATAGCCTTCTTTACCCTTTTTACCTCTTCAGTCATGGAAAAACTGTAAACCTCTTTCCCAACTAACAGCTCCTCAATTTGTTTGAGATAGGTCTTATAGCCCACCACTGCCTCTACAGAGCTTAAAACCTTTAAAGCCTTAACAGTAAGATACTCTTTATCCCCTGGGCCAATACCTACGATATAAAGTTTTCCAAGGCTTTGAATCTCCTCTACGGCTATAGCAATAGTAAAATCTTGGTAAATTCTTTTAGGTGAGAGGAGTTTTCCTCTACTGGCAAGATGCGCACTTGCCTCGGAAACACTTCCCGTGCCTACCGCCCTGTTGACAATCTCTGAAAATTGAACGGAAGAAACTTGAGACAATTCCTCCTTAGAAAAGCCTTTAAGTTGCCAACCCTTCCCTTGGGTAAGGGTCCTTAGGGGCTCAAAGGAGGTCTTCTGTTCTAAAGTAGCTACCCCCTTAATCGCCAACTCCTCTAACCCCTGATCCCGTAAAGCTTTTATTATTTTGTCCTCAAGATCATTCATTGTAAGGCAATTGTGAAAACCAATCCCCAGCCAAAGACACTTTGGCACCAAAATTAACCTATCCTTTGACTCTTCTTTATAAAAAGTGATTACTACATCTGCACTCTGCCTCTCTTGAACTACTCTAAAAATGGAGGGTAATTTAAACTTTAAGGGAGGCTCTATGTAAAAATTTAACTCCCTTTTAGTATTAAGTTTGGCCATAACCTTAGGCAAAAATTCCTTATTTTTGACAACGAGCTCCTGTCTCTGTATCCAGAGATCTAAGCTCGGAAGATTTTTGATATCCGATGCGGTAGTAATCACTGGAATAGCTCTAAGATAGGTTGCTAACTCCTGGGCTATCCTATTTGCGCATCCATAATGGCCTCCTAAATAGGATATTACATGTCTTCCCCCTTCATCAATAACCAGCACAGAGGGATCCCTACCCTTTTCTCCTATTAAATCTTTACAAATTCTTGCAACGATACCTAAGGCCATGACGAAGATTAAGAGATTACCCTCCCTCCAAATCTCCCGAAGTTTCCCTTTGGCCTCAGAACTGTACCTAAAATACTTTATATCCCGAAAATAGGCCTCTATAAGTTTTCCTATCCTTAAGGCATCCTCAGATAAATATATTAAGAAAATTTCTTTATTTCTTTCCATAAAGTATTGATCTTTTGAAATAATTATTTTCAATAAGTCTCAAAACTTCACCAACGATTATTAGTGCGCTTTTGGAGATATTTTCCCTTTCGATGGTGGATGCAAGTTGGGAAAGTGGACAGAGAAGGATTTTTTCTTCGGGTTGGGAGAGGCGATAGAGTATAGCCGTGGGGGTGTCACTGGGAAGAGCCTTTAGGAGTGTGTCTTCCAATCTTTTCCCAAGTCCAGAGCTAAGGAAAAACACTAAGGTGGATTTTGTTTGGGCAAATTTAAGTATTTCCTCTTCCTCAGCACCACCTGTTTTACCTTTGAACCTGGTAAAAATAACACTATGAGAAAAATCTGGGTAGGTTAATTCAATGCCTAATCGAGAAGAGGCCAAAAGGGCAGAACTAATTCCGGGAATAATCTCATAAGGAATACCCCTTTCCCTTAACAATTCTATGTGTTCCATCACACTGCTATACAATGAGGGATCTCCGCTGACCACACGAACAACGCGCTCTCCCTGGGAATAGGAATCTAAAATCCGCTCAAGAATCTCTTCCAGAGACCTACCAAAGGCATCCCAATAAAGGGCATCAGAATTTATCTCTCTTAGGTAGCGAAGCATCTCGGAGGAAATAAGGCTTCCAGGATAAATTATACAATGAGCCTCTTTTAAAATCTTTACTGCCTTTAAGGTTAATAACTCAGGATCCCCTGGTCCCATTCCGATAAAGTAAACTTTCTCCACTACTTCTTCCTCCTAAGAATCATTAGGGTAAAGTAATCCCAATTTTCCTGGGGTATCTCTTGGGGATTCTCCAAAAGGGCCTCTTCAGGCATTGAAACTCGATGTCCTATATAAACTTCATAGTTGTTATTTTGGGCAAAGGCTAAAAGAGGAGCTATAAATTTGTGACACTTCAGCACCACTATGGAATCAAATTTTCGGTATAACTCCTCGTTTTTAATTACCTTTTCTCCAATTGTAATAACGGCCTCCTCTTCTCCCAGGGTTAGTGGAGATAACAACTTAGCAGAGGTCGCTGAAAAGGAACTAATCCCAGGTATTACCTCTAAAACAATTCCCCTTTTCAAGAGAAAATCTTTAAGATAATAGGAAGTTGAGTAAAAGGCTGGATCGCCAAGGGTGATTAGGGCGCCAAGTTTTGACTCTTGGAGAAAGGTAAAAATTCTATCAGATAAGGCTTCCCAGTGTTCTTTCAGGGTTTCACTTTTTTTCATGGGAAAATAAAGTTCAATCAATTGTTTATCATTTAAATTAAAGAAATTTTCTATAATTTTTAAAGCCAAGGAGTTTTTCCCACCGGTGGGATAAAAGAGAAGTTTGACGCTACTAAGTATGTTATAGGCTTTATAAGTTATGAGTTGGGGCTCACCAGGTCCGATACCTACAAAGTATAACTTCATGGCGAGGTTTTCTCTTTAAGAATCTCAAAGATTTCCTTTAAATAAGAGTAATAATCTCTTTTTCCCTCGGCGAGTTCATCTAAGGCCTGTTCCATGTTTGCGGTGAACTCATAATCAACAAATTGAATTGCCCGTTCCTTTAAAAAGGATATGACCTCTTTTCCAAGGGGAGTAGGCTTAAGATATTTGCCTTCTTGCTGGATGTAGCCTCTGGCCAAGAGAATATCAAGCATTGTGGCATAGGTAGAGGGTCTACCTATACCCAAGGCTTCCATTTTTAGGATAAGACTCTGAGGAGTAAATCTCTCCGGAGGTTTAGTTTCGTGCTGTCGAAGAGTATAGTCCACTACTTGAAAGGGCTCTTCGTGATAAGCTATAAGTTGTTTTTTGAGTTCAATTTCCTTAGGAATTAATCGGAGATAGCCATCAAAGATAAGTTTTTTAGGCTTGTAGAGCAGATAGAGCTCTGGAGGCAAATTAGGGTTTCTAAATAAATAATTAATCTCTTCAAATTCTGCAGGACTCATTTGGGAGGCTATGAAGGTCTGCCAAATTAGCTCGTAGAGTTTTTTCTCCTTCAGTGATAAGTCCTTAGGCTGTTTTGTGATATCGGTAGGTCTTATACATTCATGGGCATCTTGAACGAAAATGCTCTTCTTTAGACCTCTATCCCCTCCCACATATTCTTTACCAAAGACCCGCTCAATATAGGCCCTGGCACTCTTTTTGGCGAAGGGACTAACTCGATGGGAATCGGTTCGCATGTAGGTTATATAACCCCTTTCGTAAAGGGATTGGGCAAGTCTCATCGTCTCTTTGGGATTCAAGCCTAAGAGATTCCCAGAGGCCTCAATCAAGGTTGAAGTTTTAAGGGGCTGGGGAGGATATTCCTTAAGCTTCCTCTTTTTAATGCTCTCTATCCAGAGTTTACTATCTTTTAGATAGGCCTCAAAGAGTCTAAGTAATTCCTCCCTGGAGGTTTTTTTCAGGAGCTCCCTTTTTTTATACAATTCAAGTTCCAGTTCCTCTCCCCGAGAATTTTTAACCTTTACTATCAAAGAGTAACTCTTTTTAGGCACAAATCTTTCTATCTGTTCCTCTCTTTCCACAATAAGTCTGAGAGCAGAGCTTTGGACTCTTCCTGCAGAGAGCTTTCTGCTCAGATTTTTAGACAGATAGGGAGAAAGGAGATATCCTATTAATCTATCAAGAACTCTTCTTGCTTTCCAAGAACGATAAAGGAACTCATCTACTTCCCTAGGCTGTTTTAGAGCCTCCTTTAAGCCTAATTCTGTAATTTCTGGCAATTCTAAACGAAAAATTTTAAGGTTATTGTTTTTCATCTCCTTTAGTATCTCATATAGGTGAAAACTTATGGCCTCCCCTTCCCTATCCGGATCCGTTGCTAAATAGACTTCCCTAACCTTTCTGGCTAACGAACGCAATTCCCTGACAATAGCTCGTTTTTGAGGTAACAGAATCAAATGGGGCTCAAAGTCTTTTAGATCAACCCCTAAACTTTTCACGGGAAGTTCTTTAATGTGGCCAAGGGTTGCTACAAAGTAAAAGGGTTCTCCGAGAGCCTTGGCAATTTTGGCTATGGTTTTAATCTTCGTTGGTGACTCCACAATCAGAAGTTTCATTACTCTATATCAAATCCCAGAGTTTAAAGTTTCTTACGCTGAGGTATATTGAATAAAGGATAGAAAGATAGCCATTAGAGTGATAAAAATAGAGTTTCTCCGGAGAGAGTCTTCTTAATCTCTCTATGTTGACAATCAGGACATTCTTGAAGGCACAACTTCCGTATTTTGACTCAAAGGTGAGTTCAGAGATTAATTCCAGACACTGGGTCTGTAAAACCTCTTGGGAGAAATCAAGGGCCCTCTGTAAATCGAGAGCTAAATCCGTTAGCTTTTTTTTAACCTCTTGAAAATAGGAACTTTCCTCCCCATTTTCCTCAAAGATTCTAAAACCCTGTTCTTGGCATTGACTCTCATCTAAAATCACAAGCCATTCTTCCTGTCCCTCTGAATTCTCCTTTTTTATTACGCTAAAGGGGTAATTTAAAATCAGGTTTGGAATAATGTCCACCTTAAACCTTTGCTCCTCATTCAGATATATGTTTCTACCCTTGGTTCCCAAGACCGCAATGGGAAAAATCTGGCCCCGTTGGGTCCCGAATAATACCGGATAATACATGGAGACTCCCAAGAGTTCGGAAAAGCCTAAAGGTGTGACTTCAAGAGCTTGGGCAAATTCAAAATTTGTAGGAGGCATAACCCTGAGTTCCCGGTGTAACTGGGTATCAACTACAATAGGTTTTTTCATGGCTCTAAAGGGGTCAAACATTTTGCTCCTCCTGAAGATGTTTCAATTAGAAGCGATATTTTCTATTTTAACATAATTACTAAGTTTCAAGAAGCTCTGAGCAAGTTTTTTCTTTTGCATAAGTTCAAGATCTTTTTAGAAGGAAAAAAGACTTAAAAATGCTGCAAAGACTTGAAGCAATCAAAGATGCATCTTAAGATAAAGGAACTCACCTTTAGACTAAAGGGCATCGAATTTCACAACTCTTTTGGCGCAAAGGCCCACAGATTGACCAAACAGGAAATGCTCCATGAGATGGCAAATGAGGTAATTGAGCTTATACTGAGTTATTGGAGAGCACATCCTAGCAAGGAGGAGCTTAAGCCTTTGGTGGATAGATTTTGTAGGAAGAGGGGTATAGCTTTGGTAGCAGTATCTACGATTGGAAGGATTATAAAGTATTTGAAAGAAGGGAGTAAGTTTGAGGAGAGGTAGTAAACATGCTTTAGTTATTATGGGAAGACGGGAAGGTTTGTTGAGAGGGAGAAGAGGAGGCAAAAGATGTGTCTATTAGATTTGGATTTGCCTTTGAAATGTAGTCGTTTATCGAGTAGCATTGGGAGGGACTTTTGGAGTAAGTTTAAGGCGAAAGCTTCTTTTGAGATGCAGGGCGCGCAGACTGATAATAGGAGTGAGTTTTAAGGGGAATTTGCAAAGAAGCTTGAGCGGGAGGGAATGGGTATGTAGAGAGGTTTAACTGAACATTGGGAGGAGGAGTTTATTAAGCATAGGGAGTGGATGTTGAAGGATGATTTGGACTCATACAAATTTAGACTTATACAACCATTACAATTGGCACAAAATTTGTAATTTGTATTTTAGCCTGCTTAGCAGGCTGGAAGTCCACAAAATTTAGCAAGAGAGGTAGCTTATGATTACGGTTCAAGCAAAGACCAAGCTTTCCTTTGATTTTAATGGTTATCACTTTGAGTTAAAACCTGGAGAAAAGCTTCTCTTTGCAAGGGATGTCTTTGGCCTTTTACCTCCCCAACTTCAACAGGCCTTTGAAGAGACCAATTCGGCTCTACCGCCCTTTTATGATGGAGAACCACTTGATGGAAAAAGGCTCTTTGTATTCATGCAAGGAGCAATTGGAGATGTGCTCATATCAACGGTTGCCCTAAGGGAGGTGAAAAGGCGCTATCCTAATTGTCAACTTTGGGTTTCGGTTAGCGGAAGAGCTCGGCCAGTCCTGCAAAATCTTCCCTATATTGACAAACTCTTCCCCCATCCCGCACCTGTCAAAGAGGTAGTCAAAGCCCACTACTTCATTAAGGCGGTAGAAATGGTTAATACCCCAGGCTTTGACAATCTGAACATGGTTGAGTGGTTCCTCTGGAAGTTCAGACTTTACTTTGCCGAAGACGAAACTCCTGATGTATTTGTAGATCACTCTGTGGTAGAGGAGTTAAAACCAGTCTTTGAAGAAGTCAAAAAATTGTCAGGTAGATCAAAGGTGCTACTCTTTCACTACTTAGCTTCCTCTATTCATAGGACTCTTCCGCCAAGGCTTCTTAAGGAGATTGAAGACCTGGTCTGGGAGGAATACGTGCCTGTAATTTGTAGCCTCCCAGAAGAGGACATCACGGTGGAAGTTACTTTAGATACCTATGGCATCAAGGCAGGGAATCTTTCTTACCTAATGAAGGATATTCGCTATCTGGTCTCTGCGGTTTATCTCTCCGATGCAGTAATTACAACAGATACCGCCACTTTGCACATTGCTGGAGGCTTAAAAAAACCTACAGTCTTCATTGCAGGTCCCATAGAGGCAAGCCTGAGATCAGA
>JANXCE010000032.1 GCA_025059715.1 Caldimicrobium sp. | reverse complement strand
ATTTAATTGGTCCAAAAAAGGGAGGCGAGTTAGGGAAAGTAGTGAGGCATGCTTAGAGGCTATGTTTAAAGATACCTTACAAGATGGTAGACGAGGGTGTGTGAAAAATGGTGGCACAGAGGGAAGATTTAATTTGGGAGGCAGAGATAGAGCAAAAAGAGAGGGGGATGTGATTTTTCTTTAAGTCAAAGGGGTGAGAACCTATAGAAGTTGAGAGGGGTTAGATTTACTGAACTTGTAAAGAAAGGGGGATAGAGGAGGGGCATAATACTATTACTTGAATTTCTATCGGCAAATTGGGGAATTAGAAAAATTCTCTTATTATTTGCCAAAACTCCTTCAAAAGGTATAACAAGAAGTAAAAACCTAAAAAAATTATCAAAAAAAGAAAAAACACAACGAAAATCAGGGTTATAACTACGATAATTAACAACTTTTTTCCTAACTTTTTCCAAACATTAAAATTCCCCTTTAAGGTTTTTTCTATTCCTTCTTCCAAGAGTTTTATTAAAAATTTATCCAATACCTTCTTTATAAGCTTTTTCATAAAAAATATTTTCGTTCTATTAAATATTAGCTTTTTAGATTATACTTTAATTTTCCTAAATGCAAATCCGCCTATTTCTTCTAATATGCTATTTTTGCATTATATTTAATAGCGAATACAAAGTAAGGGAGGTTGAGCCTTTAAAAATGGGTTTACAGGTGATTACCAAGGATAATAGTAAAGACCTCTTTGCTATTTACAAAAGTATAGATTTTGAGCGCTATCTTAGAGAGCTTGAAGAAAAACTTTTAGACTTAAGGGGGTGTCTTTGACCCTGAGGGACTTAGCAAACGGCTTCAAAGCCTTGAGGAAAAAATTCAAGCCCTTCAAACCTGGGACACCCCAGAGATCCGTCAGCTCTTAAAAGAGAGAGCTCAAATATCTGAAAGGCTTAGCCTTTTTGCTAAGTTAGAGCGCTCCTTCCACGACCTTGTGGAATGGTATCAGCTTTATAAGGAGGAAGGATCTCAGGAGATTTTAGAGGGTTTTCTTGTGGAACTGCAAAATTTTGAAAATTTTCTTCACACAGAGGAAGCTAAACTCTTGTTAGCGGAGGAATATGATCGAGCAAATGCCATACTAACACTCCATGCGGGAACCGGAGGCACCGATGCCCAGGATTTTGCGGAGATGCTCCTTCGGATGTATGGGCGCTGGGCGGAAAAACGGGGATATAAGGTAAAACTCGTAGATTTTCTTGCAGGTGAAGAGGCAGGCATTAAAAATGCAACCTTAGTAATAGAGGGACCTTGGGCTTATGGGCTTTTAAAGGGTGAAAAGGGTATTCATAGGCTTATTCGTATATCTCCCTTTGATGCCAATGCCCGAAGACACACTTCCTTTGTCTCTGTCACAGTCATTCCAGAAATAGAAGAGGAAATAGAGGTCATCCTTAGGCCTGAGGAATTAAAGATTGAGACCATGAGGGCAAGTGGGCATGGCGGACAACATGTAAACAAAACTGAAACTGCAGTTAGAATAACTCACCTACCCACAGGTATCACAGTAACTTGTCAGAACGAAAGAAGTCAGCACCTCAACAAAATGACTGCCCTTAAGATCTTAAAGGCAAAACTTTATCAACTCCAAAAACAAAAACTGGAAGAAAAAAAAGAAAGCCTCATTGGAGAAAAAAAAGAAATATCCTGGGGCAATCAAATCCGAAGTTATATCCTCCATCCCTATAAAGTAATCAAGGATCACCGCACACAGTTGGAAATCTTTAAAGTAGAGGAAGTACTTGATGGCGAAATTGATGAATTTATAAGGGAATTTCTCATATGGCATACCAAAGAAAAAAACAAATAAACAGGGGAGGTAAATCATGAAAAAAGAAAAAATAAAGGCTTTAATTATGCTTGAGGATGGAACATACTTTTGGGGCTACTCTTTTACTATTAGAGGGGAAACTTTTGGCGAGATCGTATTCAACACTGGAATTACAGGCTATCAGGAAATCCTAACAGACCCCTCCTATTATGGTCAAATAGTAACTATGACTTATCCCCTTATTGGAAATTATGGGGTGAATTCTCAAGACAATGAAAGTAGAACTATTCAAGTTGCGGGGTTCATCGTAAGAGAGTATCAGCCCTTATATAGCAATTGGAGAGCGGAAAAATCTCTAGCGGATTGGCTTAAAGAGCATAACATCATCGGTGTCACTGGAGTAGATACAAGGGCTTTGACTCGCCACATAAGAAATTTTGGCGCAATGAAAGGGGGTATAACCACAGAGACCCTCAATCCAAGAGAATTTTTAGAAAAGGTTAAAGAAAGTCCCGATTATGTTGGTAGGGATCTCATTCAATATGTTACCACTGACAAGCCCTACTTTTATGACCAAGAGGGAATAGATTTTCAAACTAATACCTTTAAGAACAAAGCTAAATACAAAATCGCTGTTTTAGACTGTGGTTTGAAGTATAATCAACTAAGACTTTTTGCGGAAAGGGAAGCAGAATGCCTGGTGTTTCCTGCTAACACTCCTGCAAAGGAGATCCTAAATCATAATCCTGATGGAATTTTTCTTTCAAATGGGCCTGGAGATCCCGCTCCTCTCCAATATATTGTAAACACCGTGAAAGAACTTTTAGGAAAAAAACCTCTCTTTGGTATCTGTCTTGGGCACCAGATACTTGGGCAAGCCTTGGGAGCTACTACCTACAAATTAAAATTTGGGCATAGAGGAATTAATAATCCGGTTTTAAACCTCTTTAATAAAAAGGTGGAAATAACTTCCCAAAACCATGGTTTTTGTGTAAAAGCAGAGGAGTTACCTAAGGATGTTTTGATTACCCATATTAATTTAAACGATAACACCTTAGAGGGAATTTATCATCCAGAGCTGAAAGCCTTCTCGGTGCAATATCATCCTGAGAATGCACCCGGTCCCCATGACTCTCTGTACCTCTTTGAAGCCTTTTTTCAATTAATAGAAGGTAAAGATGAAAATTTATACTCTTAAGAACTCTCCTCTACCAGGAATAAGAGTAGTAACTATAGGAGCCTTCGATGGCCTTCACTTAGGACACCAGGCACTAATAAAAAGAACCTTTGAACTTGCGGATACCTTAGGTTATCCACCAGCCCTTGTAACCTTTGATCCCCACCCTCGAATGGTTATTCAACCCCACTTAGATTTCCAACTTCTTACACCCTTAGAAGAAAAATTAGAAATCCTTGAGAAAATGGGAGTGCCTGAGGTCATTCTCATTCCTTTTACTAAAACCCTGGCCGAACTTTCCCCAGATCTCTTTGTTGAACATTATTTAGTAGATTTAATTAAAGTTAAGGGAGTGGTAGTAGGTTTTAATTTCCGCTTCGGTAGAGGCAGAACCGGAGATGGAAAATTACTTAAGCTCTTGGGAGAAAAATTCCACTTTCACGTAGAGGTTATGGCACCAATCGTGGTTGAAGGAAAAACAGTTTCCAGCACTAACATAAGAGAGCTACTTAAGAATTCTAATTTGGATTTAGCTAACAAGCTTTTGGGACGACCTTACTCTTTAAAAGGAAAGGTTATCAAAGGCAAGGGCAGAGGCAAATACTTAGGTTTTCCCACCGCCAATATACAGGTGCCTCCTTATAAACTAATACCTGCTCCTGGAGTTTATGCGGTTTTGGTCACAACCAAAGAAGTAAAATTTTTAGGAGCCATGAATATAGGCATAAAACCAACCTTTGGCGATAAGGCCCTTTCCATCGAAGTTCATCTTCTCAACTACAACTCTAATGACACTTTATACGGAGAGTTGTTAAAAGTGGATCTAATAAAATATATCAGAACTGAAAGGAAATTTAGTAGCGTGGCAGAACTGATATCTCAAATAAAACAAGATTGCCAAAAAATTAGAGAAATACTCTCTTAACTTTTTTGTTTCTTTCTTAACTCCTCTACAAAAGCGTCATACACATTTATTTTCTTACCTGCTTTTTTAGGAATCTCTATACCTCTTTTTCTTAGTTCATTTACTATTTTATTCACTTGGAACTTACTAATCCCAAGTTTCTCCGCAATTTGGCTTGCACTCATATTTGCATAATTCTCATAAACAAATCTTACATCTTCCAATGTAACTGTTCTACTTCTTTTTCTCATTTATGCCCTCCTTTGTTTTTTAAAACCATTTTAACAACTATTCTTAACTTGTCAAGGATTTATATTTGAAGTTGAGCTGAATTTATTTTTTCGCTAAGATATTTTAATTCTGCGTATGCGGTTAAATCAAAATTTATAGGAGTTATAGTTATATATCCCTCTTTCAAAGAAACTACATCAGTGTCTTGAGATAATTCTGTATGCTCTTCTGCCCCCTGCCAATAATAAATCTTTCCATGCAAATCTATTCTTCTATCAAAGACTTCCTTTAGCTTCGCTGTAGATTGCCTTACTACTCTAATTCCCTTTATTAAATTAGGGTTAAGATGGGGAATATTGATATTAAGACAAAATGGTGCTTTTAGATCTAACTTATCAATCTGTTTTATGAAGTTACTTATAAAATATGAGGCATAACAATAATCTATATTTTCATAGGCATCTATTGAAATCGCTATTCCAGAATAGCCTAGAATTTTAGCTTCCGTGGCAGCGGACACTGTTCCAGAATATAATACATTGATTCCTACATTAGCTCCTCTATTTATACCAGAAATGACTAAATCTACAGGACCAACTAATTCATAGATACCAAGTTTTACACAATCCGCAGGAGTTCCTGAAACAGCATATCCCCAAAAAAATTTTCCTCTTCTTATTTCTCGGACTCTTAGAGGATAGTGAATGGTTATAGCATGTCCCACTGCACTGCGTTCCGCCTCTGGAGCTACGATATACACCTCATGTTCTTGAGATAAAGCATAAAATAAACCACATAGCCCCTCTGCATAAATTCCATCGTCATTGGTTAATAGTATCTTCATAGCTAAAATTCCTTATATTTTGATTTAAAATGTAATAAACACTGGCTTCTGAATTGACAATACTCTTTAGGATGTTTACAGCCGATCTCTATGACAACCCATTCTCTATACTTTTCACAGTATAGACGCTCTTTTTCTTTCCTGTTAGATTTATCCCTTTCCATCACAATAAACTTAACTCCTATAAGAGGCATTTATTTTTATGTATTCCTCGGTTAAATCACAGGTCCACATTTCAAAACTCTGTTTACCACTTTTTAATTTAATAACTAACTCGATTTCTCTCTTGGTGAGTTGTTCCTTTATGGTTTTCTCCTCATTTTGAGGCTCTAAATTCTTGATCCAGGGAAGTCCATTTAAATAAAGTTCTATTTCACTTGGGTCAAAGGCAATTTCTGTTTTCCCTAAGGTTGCAAAGATTCTTCCCCAGTTTGGATCTGCTCCATAAATGGCTGTCTTCACTAAAGGGGATTCCGCTACCGCTTTGGCAAATCTTTTTGCCTCCTCCTTTGTTTTAGCTCCCTTTACAATTATCCTTATTACCTTGGATGCGCCTTCGCCATCTTTCACTATTAAGTAAGCTAATTCCTTTGTTATCTTCATAAAGGCCTGAACAAATTCTTCCCATCTCTCGATATTTTTAATGCCACTTGCCATAGCATAAAGAGTATCATTAGTGCTTGTGTCTCCATCAATGGTAATACAATTAAAACTCTTTTCTACCGCTTTATCTAATAAACTTTTGAGATCTTCCTTTTTGATTGTGGCATCTGTTAATACAAAGGCAAGCATAGTTGCCATATGGGGGGCTATCATACCTGCACCCTTAGCTATACCCAAAAGCGTTATGCCCTCTTCGGTCTTTTTTGAGACTATTTTAGGAAAGGTGTCTGTAGTCATGATTGCCTGAGCAAAGAGATCATATTTGGTCTCCGAAAGCCCCTTGACCAATTCTGGAAGCTTTGGAAGTATTCTCTCTAATGGTAATTGTTCGCCAATTACACCCGTTGAAGCGGGTAATAGCTCTTCGGGCTGAATATTTAGAAGCTTGGCACATTCTTCTATGAGTTTCTCAGCCCTACTTAAGCCCTCTTCCCCAGTGCAGGCATTAGCAATACCACTATTCACTAATATGGCCCTACTTATTAAATTTTTTATGTGTTTTTTACCAATAATTACCGGCGCTGCCTTTACAGTATTTTTTGTAAAAACTCCACTGGCTATGCCCTTTGTTTTACAATATATGAGACCTAAATCCAGCCTATCCCTCTTTCTTATACCACAGGAAATTGCTGAAAACAGAAACCCCTCAGGGACATACATATACCCCTCCTCTATTAGTGTTTCTTTAACAACAACAAGATTCCTGTTACAAAAAGCATTATGTTAACAAAATAGTAATAAACCCTATTTGAAAGCTTGCTATACATTTTTTGCCCTATAAACATTCCTGTAAGGACAAAGGGTAGGAGATAAACATAGGTCATAAAAATACTAAAGGTTATGTTACCAACAAGAAGATGATTTATTACTGCATTTAAAGCAATAAAGGCCAGAATTAGCTGTAAAGTAGCTTTGAAGAGATCCTTGTTAAATCTCAAGAGGGATAAATACATAATAAGAGGTGGTCCAGGTGTATTAAGGAGACCTCCAAGAAGGCCGGCCAAAAGGGCAACTAATAGTCCCCAGATATTACTAAAGAACTTACTATCTATTTCATTTCTGTAAAAGGCGGAATGATTTTGTGGTCTTATTATTTCCCAAAGGAGGAAACACAATATAGCTATAAATAAAATTACTCTTAATGCAAACTCAGAGGCAAGAGTAAACCCTCTAATTCCCAATATTACTCCCAGGATAAGAAAGAGAAAAAATCTTAAAGGAATTTTGAAAATCTTTCTTTCCTTTAAGACCACAAGCAAGATAACATTGATAGTGAGAGAATATAGAGCCATGAGGGGGACCGCTTGTTTCACACCGGTAAAAAGGGCTAAAAGGGGTAGAGCGGTTAATGCAAAGGCAAAACCTACTAATCCATGAATAAGTCCAGAAAAAAAGAGCACTAAGGCAATCAGGTAAAAATTTTCCATTCTGAGCTAGTTTTTAGGAGAATATTGATGAAAAGCGGAAATAATTTCTGACAAGGTGAAAAAGGAATAAAGATCATAACCTTCCTTTTTTAAATTTTCTTTTCCACCCTCTTCTCTATCTATTAAACCCAATACCTTAATTATTTTTAAGTTTTCCTTTTTACAGGCTTCGAGAGCTTTCAGAAGAGACTGCCCTGTGGTGATAACATCCTCAACCACTCCAATAGGCATGCCAGGATAGTAATTACCCTCTATTTGTTTTTGGGTCCCATATCTTTTGGGCTCCTTTCTGATAAGTAGACCCTCTAACTTAACGCCGTCTTCCAAAGCAGAGGCTAATATAGAACAAACAATAGGGTCCGCACCTATACTCATTCCAGCTACACCTTCTATTCGAAAATCTTTTAAGGCCTCCCAAAAAAGAGTTCCGATTAATTTAAATGTTGGTCCATAGAGTGTGATTTTACGACAATCTAAGTAATAGGGGCTTTCTTTGCCACTGGATAGTTTAAAGGGCTCTTGCGGTCGGTAAAGAAAAGCTCTTTCTAAGAGATAGGGCATAATTTCACTTTTGATAGAAAAGAAGTTAAGGAGCTTCATCATCCTTGGAATTGGATGAATTTCCTGTAAAAACCTTTCTATTTCAGTCTCTACCGTTGGTATGGAACAAAGGTTATAGTAAATGTATTTCTTTAAGTGTTCAAAAGATTGATCGTTTATGGAGGTAAGTCTGATAGCAAAGCCTGAATTTTCTATTCTAACAACCTCACCCTTCATAAATATCTTAATAGGAGGTTCTGTATCCTTAAGATTAAATACTAGTGCAATTTCCTCGTGAATATCTGGCTTAACCTCGCCTGAAAGTATATAAGCTCCACCAAATCCAAGATCCCTCAATAGCCCTGAGAAAGTGCCCTTTTTGCAAAGAAATTCTACTTGTTCCTCAAAGGGTAGACGAGAAAATCTTCTTCGCTCAATCATATCTTTCAATTTTAACGGCAAAAATTTTTAAAGCAAGTTATATATCCGATACTTTATGTAGGGGACTCAAGCCTTCAATAAAAGCCTATGAATGGAATTATCTATGGCAAGGAAGTAAATATTGACCATAATGGAAACTCAGGACCTTCCGCTGGATTTACCAAGTGCATCTTACCAGAAGTTATATGGACAACTAAACTTAGAGGAGAGTGCGCTGGACAAATCTCATTGAAATAGGTCATGAACTTACACACTCTTAAAAAACAATTTCTACTTATCCTCTTATTAAAATCTAAGGCCCCTTAATTTATCTCTAAAATAGCCTCAATTATTATGTTAATAGTTATGAGGCCATTGAAAATTGAGCAACCTCCCTTCCCTGAGACCAAAGGGAATTATTTATCCTCCCCCTGGTGCCTAAAAAATAGGACAAGAGATAGATGTCTATCTGGGAACATAAAAAATAATATGACCTTAAGGGTGAAAGAGCAAGACGAATCATTGACAGCGCTTTGTTAATTCAAAAAGAAAATAAAGAGATTGTTAGTAAGGAGAAGTGCTTTTTAAGAGGCAAAATCTTTGCTATCAAGGACTTTTGTAGCTAAGTGGAAAAAGTGCTTTTAAGAATATTATGAAGAGGTGAGACATCCTGCATTTTTGACTAAAATAATCTCCCTTTCCAAAAAAGAGGAAATCATTTAAAAAATAATTCCGTTTCTACTTAACTGCTATAGCTAAAATAGCAAAACTAATTATTATAAATAACCCAAAATTATTCTTGAAAAATTATTAAAAACAACTATATTTTAAAAAAAAACTTAAGGAGGTGCGATATGTGTTTAAGGCCTGGTGTTAAGGCTCCAGATTTTACTGCTCAAGCCTATTTTCCTGGTGGTGAAATTGGAACTATCAAATTATCTGATTATTTAGGGAAGTGGGTAGTGCTCATGTTTTATCCTGCTGATTTTACCTTTGTCTGACCCACAGAGATGGCAGCAGTTGCTGCCAAAGCTGGTGATCTCACCAGACTAAATACTACCCTTCTTGCTATCAGTATAGACACAGTTTTTAGCCATGTTATGTGGAATGAGACAGAACTGAGCAAACTAATACAAGGAGGATTTCCCTATCCTATGGTCTCTGATTTAGGAGGAAAAATAGGTCAACTTTATGGCGTATACGATGAAAATTTAGGTTTAGATTTAAGAGGAACCTTTATTATTGATCCCGATGGTGTTATTCAAGTAGCCCAGATTTATAATGCCCCTATTGGTAGAAATTTTGATGAGCTAATTAGAGCCATTGAAGCAGCTCAACATGTCAGAAACACTGAAGGTAAAGAGGCCTGCCCTGCGGATTGGAAACCAGGAGCAACTACTCTAAAACCCTCTAAGGATCTAATTGGTAAAGTTTATCAATCTTGGTCTAGACAAGGATAAAATTTCCGCTCTGAGAGGAGGGAAGTTCCCTCCTCTTCTCAACTTCTCCTCTTACCCTGCTTTGACAAGTCTTTGAAATTTAATATTACAAGATTATATTATCATCTATGCGTGAAATAAATAAAGATCATATCAATGTAATAATTATAATTGTACTTTCTCTATTTATTGCGGGACTGTTTCTGTACCTTGTCTTACCCTTTTTCCTGGTCATTTTTTGGGGAAGTCTGCTTGCCTTTTTTCTGTATCCACTCTACAAAAGACTAAATAAAATCTCTCAAAATAGAAAAACTCTCTCCTCCTTCACCACTATTCTTATCTTTATAATCTTTATACTAACCCCTCTTTTTTTTGTGGGATTACAACTTTTCTTTCAAGTCCAAAACATCATACTTAAACTAAACGAGTTCTCCCTAACAAGATTAATAGAGTTTTTCGAACATTGGAGAGAAAAACCTCTTTTTTCTAAAATTTATCCACTTATAGAGCCCTATCTTAGTCACTTTCAAACTCAACTTCCTCAGCATATTCCTAAACTGGCAGAAAAACTTATTCTCTCATTAAGTAGTATGGTAACCTGGAGTTTTGCCTTCGTCATTAAGCTCCTTATGACCCTTTTTATCCTTCACTATTTTTTGGTAGATGGAGAAAAAATTATACAGACTATCAAGGAGTTAATACCGGGTTCTGAAGATCGGAAACAAATCATTACAAAAAGAATTGCCTTTATAATTGAGGGTGTCCTTTATGGAAATCTCTTAACTGCGCTTATCCAAGGTGTGCTCTCTCTATTGATTTATTTAGTCTTAGGTTTATCCTCTTATGCCCTATTAGCCTTTCTCACCATGCTTGCCTCTTTTTTACCTTTTTTAGGAACCGCACTCATCTGGCTTCCTACCACTCTTTATCTTTTTTTAACGGGTAGCTTTATCAAAGGTGTCATCCTGCTCCTTTATTCCGCTTTAATTGTCTCTCAAGTGGACAACTTTCTCAAACCCCTACTCATAGGTGGAAAAACCAAAATACACAACTTGCTTATGTTTTTAGCAGTGGTTGGAGGGTTAGCTAAATTTGGGCTAACAGGAATTTTCTTGGGCCCTATAATCTTAGGACTCTTTTTATCGGTCTTAGAAATATATAAAGCCCACCTCCTTAATAACTCCGAATCAACCAAAGCGGACCAAGCCTAAGTAATTTATGCCAGAACTTCCTGAAGTTGAAACCATAAAGGGTGATTTAGAAAGGGTTTTGATTGGAGCAACCTTAGAAGCCGTTGAAATCAGGGATTTTAATTATCTAAGTAAAAGGGGCCTTAAAATTAACTCATTAAAAAAGCTAATTAATCAAAAAATCCTAACTATAAAAAGAAAGGGAAAGCTGTTAATTTTGGTCTTCTCAAAAGAAGCTTTAATATTTCACTTAGGTATGACCGGGGCTCTTTTCTTTTCTCCTCGGGAAGACTACCCTATCCTAAAAACTTCCATGATATTAAAGTTTACATTCAACAGGGGTTTTCTTTCCTTTTACGATCCTCGTAAATTTGGCAAAATCTGGATTATACCCAAAGAGCAATATGAATTCTGGTTAGAAAACCAGATTGGTCCTGATGCTCTTGAGATCTCAGTGAGAGATTTTATCACTTTGCTTAAAGGTTCCCGCAAAAGGATAAAGACTCTACTTATGGATCAAAAAAAGATTGCTGGCCTCGGAAACATATATACCGACGAATTGCTCTTTAGAGCAGGGATTAATCCCTTTCGTCAAGTCTCCTCTCTCTCAGAGAATGAATTAGAGGAACTTTACTATCATATGAAAACTCTCTTGAGAGAGGCCATTGCCTTAAGAGGTTCATCCATTAAAGATTACATAGATGGATTTGGCTCTAAAGGGGCCTTTCAAGAAAGACATCAAGTTTATGGAAAAAGAGGGCAACCCTGCCCTAAGTGTGGCAATCCTCTCCTTTATGCCTCTATAAATGGCAGAAGCACAACATTTTGTAACCAATGTCAGAGATGAGCAAAACTTACACCTTTATAGTGGATAAAGAGGAAGTAGGCCTTAGAATAGATCAATTTCTTAAAACCAAACTTCCTATGCTAACCCGCTCTCGTATTCAAAAGCTAATTGAGGAAGGTTTTGTCACTTTAAAAGGTCTTCCTCTAAAAGGCGCAAAGAAGACTAAAGAGGGAATGGAAATTTCTCTGGTAATTCCTCCTGAAGAATCTATAACACTTACCCCTGAGGATATTCCCATGGAAATTTTATATGAAGACGAGGACTTAGCGGTAATTTACAAGCCCCCAGGGATTGTAGTGCACCCGGCCCCAGGACATCCTAAGGGCACCTTGGTCCATGGTTTACTCTCAAAACTCACAAACCTCTCAGGTATTGGAGGTAAATTAAGACCAGGTATTGTCCATAGATTAGATAAAGATACCTCAGGGCTTATGCTTATTGCAAAGAATGATTTTACTCATCAGGCTTTAGTTAAGGCCTTTAAAGAGCGAGCTATACAAAAGGAGTATATAGCCTTAGTTTTTGGTCACCTCCAGCCAACAGAGGGTAAAATTGATAAGCCCATAGGGAGACATCCTAAATTCCGAAAAAAAATGGCTATACTCTCAAGTGGAAAAGAAGCCCTCACCGAATACAAAGTCATTAAGTATCTTAAAAAGGCCTCTTTAGTTCTTGCTAAGCCAATTACTGGTAGAACCCATCAAATAAGAGTTCACTTTAGTTCACTTGGTCATCCCATCCTGGGGGATTCCCTATATGGTGGTTTAAAACCTGACTTACCTAAAGCACCCCGTCTTATGCTCCATGCGATTAGACTCTCCTTCTACCATCCTCGAGAGGGCAAATCTTTAAGCTTTGAAAAGGAACCTCCCCAAGACTTTTTGGAATACCTTAAATTATTAGAAGGAGCTTAAAATTTCAATGACAAAAACTGTTGCTATAACTGGAGGAATAGCAACTGGTAAAAGCACACTGCTAAGAATTCTCAAAGATCTGGGTTTTGCTACCCTCTCCTGTGATGATGTTGTAGATTCCCTTTACAAAAAGAGGGAAATAAAGGAAAAGCTTTTTCAGCTTTTCGGTAAAGAGATTTTCCTTGAAGATGGTAATCCTAACAAAAAGTTGATTTTAAAAAAACTATTAGAGGATGAGGTCTTTAAAAAAAATTTAGAGAATTTCCTTCATCCTCTGGTTTGGGAAAGTGTCAAACACTTTCTTTGGAAATGTGAGAGTAGAGGAGACCCCATAGCCTTTATAGAAGTTCCCCTTCTTTTTGAGGTGGGATGGGACAAATATTTTGACGAGATTTGGGTGATCACCTGCTCAGAGGAGGTGCAAAGGGAAAGATTAAAAGTAAGATCTACACCAGATCTGTGGTTAAGTCTTCAAAAAAAGCAAATACCCCTCTCAGAAAAGGTAAAGAAAGCTAAAGTTGTTCTCACTTCAGAATCAACCATGGAAGAACTTAAAAAAGAAGTCAAAGATATTCTAAGGGGGTATCTAAAAGAGCCTTGCCTTCTTTAGTGAACCCATGAATTAATAGATTTCTCCCTAATTTTTTATAGGTAACTTGGGATAGTTCATGGGCCTGGGAGAGTGTTTTAAGAGGTTTAGCAATAAAACTAAATACTCCTAAGGGATCTCCGATCAAAATTGGTGCCACCACCACGAAGAGTTCGTCCACCAAACCCTCTTCCAAAAAGGCACCATGCAAAATTCCTCCACCTTCTACCAAAAGGGAGTTTATATTTGCCCTTTGACACACCTCCAAAAAAGCATTCAAATCAAGACGGTCACCCTTTAGCGGTATTCTCCATACTTCTACTCCCCTCTTAACAAAGGGTAATATCCTCTCTTGTGGAGTATTATCGCCACAAACTAAGATCGTCTTCTTATCATCGTCTACAGAGAATACCCGATGTTTTGGAGATAGAGTAGCCTTTGAATCCAAAATAATTCTGAAAGGATTTTTTCCTTTTACCAAGCGAGTGGTTAACTCTGGATCATCTCTTTCCACAGTTATTCTTCCAACTACAATTGCATCACACATACTCCTTAGCTTATGAGCAAAAACTCTTGCCTTTTCTTCGGAAATCCATTTAGAATCTCCAGAAGACACCCCAATTCTTCCATCTATACTTTGGGCAACCTTAATCATCACCCAGGGCCTTCCTCTAAGGATTCTCGAAAGAAAAAATCGCGTGAGATACTTAACTTCTTTTGAAAGAACGCCAACTGCCACCTCGATACCCACCTCTTTAAGAATATCTAATCCCCTATGAGCCCTGGGATTAGGATCTCTAATACCACAGATAACTTTTCTTATTCCTGCTGATATGATAGCGGAGGTGCAGGGCGGAGTTTTTCCATGATGAGCACAGGGTTCAAGAGTAACATACAAGTAGGCACCCTTTGCATGGGCTTTCGCTTTATCAATGGCCACTCGTTCTGCATGAGGTAAGCCATAGCCTTTATGATAGCCCTTGGAAATTATCTCTCCACTTTGGGGATCTACTAAAACAGCTCCTACCGGCGGATTAGGAGAAGTTCTACCCAGTCCTTTGTATGCCTCCCTGAGAGCTATCCGCATGTAATGGGTATCATCAAATATCAACATCTAATAACTCTATCGCCTTTTGAAAGCAAGAGACTTAACCGATAATAAAACTTGAAGTCTGTAAAAATTAATCCGCTCAGGTTTCCTTTGCTCGGGGCTTAAAAGCGCATTTTTTTGCTTATACAGTCGAATTTTCTCTACAACCTTGGCATAGTATTCCCTTTCTTCAATATGAAGGGGTTGATTTTTAATTTGAGCTAATTGAAAAATAAGGGCACTTAATTTCTTGATCTCTTTAAGAACTTCTTGATGATCTTCGTCAAGACATCCTTCTAATTTTTCAATCTCTCTCCTTAATTCTATCTCTCTCGGTAAAAAACCAGCGTTTTTAAGTATGCAAAAAACAGCTCTTAATTCCTCAGGCACAAAGGGGTCTTCCTTTAACAATAAAGGTTTTCCCTTTAATTCAAGATTATCAAAATCACCCCTCTCTATAGCCTCTCTTATACGCTCTTCCGCTATTTTTTTGAACACCTCAAAGGGCAAGGAAAAAACCTCAGGATTCCTGTAAGCTATAAAGCTTAAACTCCACAAAACCTTTGAGATAACTCTCCTTAGAGTCTCCAAGTAGCTCTCGATAAAACTTAATTGCCTCTCTTTTATTCTCCCTCTCTTTTAGCCGTGCTAAATCAAATAAAATCATTCTTCTTAGTATAGGGTCATCGTTATATATTTTTTGATACACTTTCATAGCCTCTTCCCACTTTGCACTTGCCTCCAGGATTTTAGCCTCCGCATAGAGAGGAAGATTGGCTGCCTTATCTTTATAAATTCTCTTCATTGGAGTTATCACTTGTTTTAGATTCTGAATATCTTCCCCTTGTAGATAGGTATTCCATAAAATCAGCCATCCCTGAATACCAGCCGGTGTATTCCCATACTTTTTAACAAAATCTTGTAAAGCCTTAACCTCACCACCCTTGTGAATAATTTTTGTTAATTCTTCAAAGGCCTTACGCTCCTTGTTCTTTTGATAATATATCCAGGCTCCACTAATTAATATCAATATAAGAAAAACCAAAACTACATTTAAAAGGAAGGTCAAATGTTTCTGAAGAAAATCCTTTAACTTCTCATGAAATCTTAGAAGTCTATCCTCCTCCATCACCCTTCAACTCCACCAAAATAATCATCCCATCTAAATAATAACGGAACTTTATTAGGATTAATCACTTCATAGTCACCTACTTCCCCTACCACGATCACATGATCCCCTGCTTCAAACTGATGAGTTACTTCACATTCAAAATAAGCTATTGCGGATAAAAGAACAGGAGAGCCCTTTAAGGCATGTTTATAAGGGATACCTTCAAACTTATTGAACTTTCTTCCACTTCTAAAGCCAAAATGACGCGCTAATTCTACCTGATCCTCGCCAAGAACATTAACACAAAAAGTTTTAGATTTCTGAATAAGTTCATAAGTATACCTTTGGGGAGCAATAGCTACTCCCAAAAGTCTGGGCTTAAAAGATACTTGAGAAACCCAAGCAGCAGTCATACCATTTATGACTCCATTAACCTGAGTAGTTATTATGAAAACCCCCTGAGGAATATAGGTAGTAATAATCTTTTGTAAGCCCATTTTTACTTCCTCCTTTAGCGTATTTATTGAATATTTTAAAATAACAACCAAGGAGAGTCAATAGAATTGTATAAGTCCATAGGATTTTAGACTGAGGAAAATTCTCATTAAATTTTTAGAAAACCACTCTAAAGGTGATACGGTCCAAGCCCAAGACTTTTTACACCAAAAAAAAATTCACACCACTCCTGTTCGATAGATGACTATACCCATAGTAGTCTTATGGCGACTTCTTTTCATTGAGAGAGAGGCATCTCTAATTGCTTCAAGTCTTTACAGCATTTTTAAGTCTTTGATGGGAGAAGGAGTTAGCGAGAGGCTAAAAAGACCTTGAACTTATGCATTTTTTTTATATTTTTATATATAATATTTAATTAGTAGAAACAGAAGGAATATAGGAAGTCACAAGAGATTTTGTTTGATGAGTGGTGCTCTGCATAATACTTAACCATATGGGACAGGCTATTCTACCCCCAGTCTCCCCTTTAAGTAAAGTCTTTGCTCGGTCATATCCTACCCAAACCCCACAGGTAAAATCCCCATTAAAACCAACAAACCAGGCATCTTTATAATCCTGGGTTGTTCCTGTTTTTCCTCCCACGGGAATTCCCAATGCGGAGGCACATCTGCCAGTTCCACTCCTGACGACCTCCTGCATAAATTCGTTCATGATCTCTATAGTTTGTGGGGAAAATACCTGTTTTGCTTCGCGCTGAGTTCTATATATTTCCTTTCCATCGTAGATTCTATCGTAAATAGCTTCAATAAAACGTGGAGTGAGTTTATATCCTAAAGTGGGGAAAACAGTGAAGGCCTCGGTCAACTCTAAGGGTGTTACCTCGTAAGTGCCAAGGGCTATACTTAAGTTAAGTGGTAGAGGAAAATTAAATTCCAATCTCTTAATTAAATTCGTAATATTTTCTATACCTAATATTACTGCTATCCTAACAGCTACCGTATTTCTCGATTGTGCTAAGGCTTGCTTTAAACTGATTGGTCCCATATATTTGCCGTCATAATTACCAGGACTCCAGTCCTCACCTGCATTAGCTCCAGGTAAGGTTATTGGCTCATCAGGTAGAATAGAATCTGGAGAAAGCAGCTCCTTCTCTATGGCCTCTGCCCATAGGAAAGGTTTAAAGGCTGAGCCTGCCTGTCTTTTTCCTAAAAGTGCTCTATTGTATGAAGATTGAAGATAATCTTTACCCCCAAGTAAAAATCTAACTCCACCGTCAGAATTATCTATACATACCGCTGATATCTCAGGCAATTCTCCTTTGTATTGTCTGGAGAGGGTTTTGATAGCTAACTCAGTGCCTTTTCTTTGCCATTCCACATCAAGGGTTGTAACAACCCTTAACCCTCCCCACTCTAAAATTTCCTTTGGTAAAAGTTTTTCAAGTTCAGATTTAACTATATCTAAGAAGAAAGCGCTGTGTGCGGGAATGTTTACATTACGAGGATTTAGTCGCAAGGGTTGAGTAAAGAGTTGATTAGCTAGGTCCCAAGAGATAAAACCTACTTCAGCCATTCTCCTCAAAACATAGTTTCTTCTGGAAAGTGCTCCAGAGGGATTTTTAAGGGGGCTATATCTGACTGGGGCAGGAGGCAAACCAGCAAGAGTTGCTGCCTCCAATAAATCAAGTTCCCAAACATGTTTTCCAAAATAGGTTAAAGAGGCAGCCTCAACACCATAGGCACCCTCTCCAAGATAGATATGATTCATGTATATGTTGAGAATTTCATCCTTAGTTAAATATTTTTCCATTTGCCAGGCAAGAATCATCTCCTTTAATTTTCGTGAATATGTTCTCTCTGGGGTCAATAGCAGTGATTTTGCTACTTGCTGAGTAATGGTGCTACCTCCTTGAACGATTCGTCCCGAGATGAGATTTTTAAATAGTGCCCTCAGTAACCCAAAAAAATCTATACCTTTATGCTTGTAAAAATTAGCATCCTCTGCGGCTAAAAAGGCCCTTATTACATGGGGAGGAATTCTATTAATGGGAACATAAATTCTTCTTTCTTCTCCCAAGTAACCGATGACTCTCTCCTTATAGTCTAAGACAAGGATAGCTTGTTTAGGTTGATAATTTTTAAGTTTGGATATACTCGGAAGTGAAATTTTAAGATACAAAAAGAGAATTAGAGAAAGAATACCAAGAAAGAGAAAGAAGATGAGAAGCAATAAACCAGTTAATTTAATAAAGGAATTCATATTGAAAGTATTATTCTATTGGACTTTGAAAAATACTCAAGACTTATACTCAAGATAAAAAAATCCCGGGCACCGACCTACTCTCCCAGGCGGGTAACCGCCCAGTACCATCGGCCCTGGAGGGCTTAACGACCGTGTTCGGAATGGGAACGGGTGTTTCCCCTCCGGTATAGGCACCCGGGAAATTTGAATCTTTAAATTTGGAAACTTTATTTTAAACAAGTGAATAGGGAGGTTTTGAAGTCTTTAAGCTGGTATTGTAGCCAAGCCGCACGGGCGATTAGTACCAGTAGGCTCCACCCCTTACGGAGCTTCCACCTCTGGCCTATCAACCGGATGTTCTCTCCGGGCCCTTCAGGGGGTAGGTTGCCCTACCCTCGGGAGGCCTTATCTTGAGGTGGGCTTCCCGCTTAGATGCTTTCAGCGGTTATCCCTTCCGCACATGGCTACCCGGCACTGCTTCTGGTGAAACAACCGGGCCACCAGAGGTGCGTCCACCCCGGTCCTCTCGTACTAGGGGCAGCTCCTCTCAAGCCTCCTGCGCCCGCGGTGGATAGGGACCGAACTGTCTCACGACGTTCTGAACCCAGCTCACGTACCCCTTTAACGGGCGAACAGCCCGACCCTTGGGACCTTCTTCAGCCCCAGGATGGGATGAGCCGACATCGAGGTGCCAAACCGCTCCGTCG
>JANXCE010000031.1 GCA_025059715.1 Caldimicrobium sp. | reverse complement strand
GAGGAGGGTTTGAGGTTTGCGATAAGGGAAGGAGGAAGAACAGTAGGTGCGGGAGTGGTCACTAAGATAATAGAATAAAAGGTTAAGTGGGGTTTTGGAGATGATATCGCCTAAAATAAGAATTAAACTTAAGAGTTATGATCACAGAATATTGGATAAATCCGTGATAGATATTGTTAACACTGCCCGGGAAACAGGTGCCAAAATCGTAGGTCCTATTCCTTTGCCTACTAAAATTAGTAGGTGGACTGTTTTAAGATCTCCTCATATAGATAAAAATTCTAGAGAGCAATTTGAAGTAAGATTGCACAAAAGGTTAATAGAGATATTAGAGCCCACCCAGCAGACCATCGATGCCCTTATGCAGTTAGAGTTACCTGCTGGTGTGGAAGTGGAGATTAAGACCTAAGGAAGGGAGAGTGATGGTATGAAGATTGAGGGTCTTATAGGGAGGAAACTGGGGATGACTCAGATTTTTGATAGTGAGGGGAACCGAATACCGGTTACGGTTCTTGAGGTTGGTCCCTGTGCGGTGGTTCAGGTAAAAACAAAGGAGAAAGATGGCTATAATGCGGTTCAGTTGGGGTTTGCTCCCAAGAAATTAACTAAGTTTAACTTTCCCATGATAGGGCACTTTCTTAAGGCAAATTTAGATGTAGGGTATTCATTACTTAGAGAGTTTGAGGTTCAAGATCCTAATGAATTTAAGCCAGGACAGATCATTAGTCTTCATGATCTTGAGGTGTTGAAGGGTTCTAAGGTGGATGTTGCAGGGACCTCTAAGGGAAGAGGTTTTACAGGGGGAATTAAGCTTTGGAATTTTCAACGTCAACCTATGAGTCATGGAGCTAAAAAGGTTCATCGTAAAAGAGGTTCAAGTGGGGCTAATACTTTTCCCGGTAGGGTTATAAAGGGAAAAAAAATGCCCGGTCATTATGGTGCGGAGAGGGTTACTATCAAGAATTTAACTGTGGTGGATTTGATCCCTGAAAAAAATCTGTTATTAGTTAAGGGAGGCGTTCCCGGTCCAATAAAAGGATATGTGATGGTTTATTTTAAATAAGGGATATTAAAATGAGGAGAGAGATCTATGGTTAATCTAAAGGCAAAACTCTTGGATCGAGAGGGTA
Source organism: Caldimicrobium sp. (assembly GCA_025059715.1). Taxonomy (GTDB): domain Bacteria; phylum Desulfobacterota; class Thermodesulfobacteria; order Thermodesulfobacteriales; family Thermodesulfobacteriaceae; genus Caldimicrobium. The sequence goes on along the minus strand of JANXCE010000031.1, from coordinate 17,493 downwards.
ACCTGAGGGGAGAAATGGAATTACCAGGTGATATATTTGGAGTGGAGCCTAAGGAGGCTATTCTTCATGAGGTTGTGAGATGGCAAAGGGCAAGGTGGAGAGCAGGAACAGCATCAACTAAGACTAGGGGTGAAGTAAGAGGTGGAGGACGGAAGCCCTGGAGGCAAAAACATACTGGGAGAGCAAGACAGGGATCTATAAGGGCGCCTCAATGGGTCGGCGGTGGGGTTGTGCATGGACCAAAACCCAGGAGTTATGAATTTAAGTTAAATAAAAAGGTAAGAAGGCTGGGGTTAAAAATGGCTCTCTCCAGTAGAGCGCTTTTAGATAGAGTATTTATAGCGGAGGCCTTACCTATTGTGGAAAGGCCTAAAACAAAATTGCTTTGGGATTACCTAAAAAGAATAGGGATAGATTCTGCGCTAATTGTTGTGCCCAAACGAGATAAGATTCTTGAAAAAAGTGCTAATAATTTACCTTCAGTAAAGGTTTTAGCGGTAGAGGGGCTAAATGTTTATGATGTGCTCAAGCATGAAAATCTCATTATCGAAAGGGATGCCCTTAATAAAATAGAAGAGAGACTGGGGAGATAAAAATGAAGGAAAGTAGACAAATAATACTTTCGCCGATCATCACTGAAAAGGCTATGCTTTTAAAGGAACAAAACAATCAGGTTAGTTTTTGGGTGGATCCAAAGGCAAATAAAATAGAAATTAAGAGGGCGGTAGAGGAGCTTTTTAAGGTAAAGGTCTTAGATGTGCAAACCATAAGGGTAAAGGGTAAACCCAAGGGTAGTCTTAGGACAAAGGGGAAGCGGAGTTTAAGAAAAAAGGCAATAGTTAGACTGGCGGAAGGCCAAACCATTGAGATTTTTGAAACTATTTAGGGGGAGTAAGCTTTATGCCTATTAAGAAAGCTAAGCCAACTTCTGCGGGAAGAAGGTTTCAGACTTTCTTGGTAAATCCAGAGCTATCTTCTAAAGAACCGGAAAAGTCTCTTACTGAACCTCTTAAAAAGACCGGAGGTAGAAACAATTATGGGAGAATTACAGTAAGATTTAGGGGCGGTGGACATAAGAGGCTTTACCGAATTATTGATTTTAGGAGAGATAAGGATGGAATTCCTGCTAAGGTGATAGCCCTTGAATATGACCCAAATAGATCCGCAAACATAGCTCTCTTACAATATCAAGATGGGGAAAAGAGATATATCCTTGCTCCCCTGGGATTAAAAGTTGGTGATACTGTAATATCAGGGGAACAGGTGGATATAAAGGTGGGTAATGCCTTACCGTTGAGAAATATCCCAGTGGGCACTATGGTTCACAATGTGGAGTTGAGGCCTGGTAAGGGAGGTCAATTAGTTAGATCTGCTGGGGCTTTTGCCCAAATACTTGGAAAAGAAAAAGATTATGTTATATTAAGATTGCCTTCGGGAGAGATTCGCAAAGTTCACGGAGATTGTAAAGCCACCATTGGACAAGTTGGTAACATAGAATGGGAAAATATTGTCTGGGGAAAGGCAGGAAGGATTAGATGGAGGGGAAGGAGGCCTCATGTTCGCGGAGTAGCTATGAATCCTGTCGATCATCCATTGGGTGGTGGCGAAGGTAGGACCCATGGTGGGAGACATCCCTGTTCTCCCTGGGGACAGCTTGCTAAAGGGCTTAAAACGCGAAAAAAGAAGGCCTCTGATAAATTAATTCTTAAGAGAAGAAAAGGATAGACTGTGAGGAGTGAAAGATGCCAAGATCAAAAAAGAAGGGCCCCTTTGTAGATGAGCACTTGTTAAAAAAGGTGCTCAAAGCGAAAGAGACTGGGGATAAGAAACCCATTAAGACTTGGAGCAGGAGATCTACAATTATACCTGAGATGGTAGGTTTAACTTTTGCGGTGCATAATGGACATAAATTTATACCAGTCTATGTTACAGAAAACATGGTAGGGCATAAGTTAGGAGAATTTGCTCCTACCAGGACTTATAAAGGTCACCCTGCGGACAAAGGTAAGGTCTCTGGGGTGAAAAAGAAATAAGGAGGGATATGTCTTGAGAGCTAAAGCTACTGCTAAGTATGTATTAATATCTCCCTATAAGGCACGCCTGGTGATCGATCTCATTAGGGGAAAATCGGTGGGGGAGGCTTTGAATATACTTGATACCACTCCTAAGAAGGCTTCGCGCCTTATTAAAAAGGTTTTACTGAGTGCTGTGGCTAATGCGGAGAATAACTATGGCCTGGATGTGGATAAGTTATATGTAGCTAAGGCATATGTGAATGAGGGGCCAAGGCTTAAGAGGATTTGGCCTAGAGCCTGGGGTAGGGCAAGCAGGATTATCAGAAGAATGAGTCATCTTACTATAGAGGTTGAAGAGAGAGAATAAAATCAAAAAAGGAGGGAAACCTTGGGGCAAAAGGTTGATCCAAGAGGTTTGAGAATTGGCATTACCAGAACTTGGGAATCTCGTTATGTAGCTAAACCAAGTGATTTGCCTCGTTATGTTTATGAAGATTATCTCATTAGAAAGTTTATAAAAGAGAAATACCCACATGCAGGGATTTCAAAGGTAGAAATTGAGAGGGCAGGCAATGCCGTAAAGGTCATTATTCATTCTGCGCGTCCTGGGATTGTTATTGGGAAGAAGGGGGCGGAAATTGAGAAAATTAAGCAGGAATTAGCACATAGATTGAAAGATAGAGAGATCGAGGTGACAGTTGAAGAGATCAGGAGGCCTGAGCTTGAAGCGCAGTTAGTAGCGGAAAATGTAGCTCAGCAGATAGAAAAGCGTGTCTCCTTTAGAAGGGCGATGAAGAGGGCGGTTTCTTTGGTGTTAAGGTATGGGGCTCAAGGTATTAAAATTCAATGTTCTGGGCGTTTAGGTGGTGCGGAGATCGCTCGTAGTGAATGGTATAGAGTGGGCCGAGTGCCTCTGTCTACTCTAAGGGCAGATATTGATTATGGGTTTGCTACCGCAATAACGAAATATGGAAGCATCGGGGTAAAGGTTTGGATTTTTAAGGGAGAGGTTTTACCAGAGAAATTAGGTTTTGAGAAGGTGGTAATATAAAAAGAAGAGGGTGAAAAGATATGCTTCTCCAACCAAAGAAAACAAAGTATAGAAAGGCGCAAAAGGGGAGGGTAAGAGGAATAGCTACTAAAGGTAATAGTTTAGCTTTTGGTGATTATGGTTTAAAGGTTTTAGAGGGGGGTCGCATAACCGCTCAACAACTTGAAGCAGGGCGTGTAGCCATTGTCAGAACAGCAAGAAAGGGAGTTAAAATTTGGATAAGGGTTTTTCCTGATAAACCAATTACTAAGAGACCTGCGGAGACCCGTATGGGTAAAGGTAAAGGACCAGTAGAGGGGTATGTAGCGGTAGTAAAACCAGGAAAGGTAATTTATGAGATATCAGGAGTGCCTGAAGAGGTAGCCAAAGAGGCACTCCGTTTGGCAGCTTCTAAGTTGCCTTTTAAATGTAAGATTATAAGTAGGGAGGAGCTCTAATGAAGGCTCGCGAATTGAGAGAACTCTCTTTACCTGAGCTCAAAGAGAAATTATCTCAATTAAGAGAGGAATTTTTTAATTTGAGGTTTCAAAGGGCGATGCATCGTTTAGAAAACCCTATGAAGATTAGAAATATAAAAAGAGATATTGCAAGGTGTCTTACAGTTATTAGAGAGAAAGAGTTAAAAATAGGGGAGAGGTAAAGTTTTTATGGGCAGAAGAAAGGAATTTATTGGCACTGTGGTGAGCGATAGGATGGACAAAACGGTTGTTGTTATGGTTGAGAGGCTTGTTAAGCATCCACTATATGGAAAATATGTAAAGAAAAGAAAGAAATTTATGGCTCACGATGAGCATAACAGCTGTAAGGTGGGTGACAAAGTTTTAATTGAGGAAACAAGGCCTCTTTCAAAGAGGAAGAGATGGAGGGTGAAGCAGATATTGGAGAGGGCTAAGGTTTTAGAATCTGAGTATTAAATTTTAAGAGGGTGGTGGTTATGATTCAACAGCAGACTTACTTAAATGTGGCGGATAATTCAGGGGCAAAAGAAATAATGTGTATAAGGGTTTTGGGAGGGCCAAGTAGGAGATATGGCTCCATTGGTGATATAATAGTAGCTACGGTTAAGGATGCCTTACCTAATTCTAAAGTAAAGAAAGGTGATGTGGTAAAAGCGGTCATTGTGAGGACAAAAAAAGAGGTGCAAAGGCCAGATGGATCTTCCATTCGTTTTGATGAGAATGCAGCAGTTTTAATTAATCAGTATAAGGAACCTATTGGGACTCGTATCTTTGGGCCGGTGGCAAGAGAGCTTAGAGCCAAGGGATTTATGAAAATAATTTCTTTGGCTCCAGAAGTGCTTTAAAGGAGAAAAGTTATGATCAAGAGGGGGATAAATAAAGGTTTACCGAAACCACATCAAGCTAAGTGTCATGTTAGGAAAAATGACTTAGTGGTGGTGATAGCAGGTAAGGATAAGGGAAAGATGGGAAAGGTGCTTAAGGTGTTTCCCCGCAGGGGAAGGGCTATTGTGGAGGGGGTCAATTTAGTAAAGCGCCATACTAAGCCTTCCCCTTACAGTAGTGGAGGTATAATCGAAAAACCAGCGCCCCTTCATGTTTCAAACTTGATGCTATATTGTCCAAAGTGTAAGAGGGGAGTAAAGGTGGCTAAAAAATTTTTAGATGATGGGACTAAAGTAAGAGTTTGTAAAAAGTGCGGAGAAATCATAGAGCCTAAGGAGTAAGTATGAATCTCAGGGAAAAATATCACAATCATATTAAGCAAAGGTTGATGGAAAGATTTAATTACAAAAATATTCATCAAGTTCCTAAAATAGAGAAGATTACCGTTAATATGGGATTAGGGGAGGCTGTTGCCAATCCTAAAATTATTGACCAGGCAGTTGTTGAATTAGCTCAAATTACGGGGCAGAGGCCTCGGATCTGTAAAGCCCGAAAGTCTATTGCGGGATTTAAATTACGAAAGGGTATGCCCATTGGAGTGATGGTAACTCTTAGAGGCAAGAGGATGTATGATTTTTTAACTCGTCTTATTCATATAGCTCTTCCAAGAGTCAGAGATTTCAAAGGGCTACCCAGATCGGGCTTTGACGGAAGGGGTAACTATACCCTTGGACTTTCAGATCATACTATATTTCCAGAGCTTGACACCTCTAAGGTTGAGAAGGTAAAGGGTTTAAGTGTAACTATTGTAACATCGGCTAAAACTGATGAGGAGGCCTTTGAACTTTTAAAGGAAATGGGTATGCCCTTTAGGAGGTAATAAAGTCATGGCAAGAAAGGCTCAACTTGAGAAAGCTAAGAGAGAACCCAAGTTTCCTGTAAGGATTAGAAATAGATGTTCAATATGTGGAAGGCCCAGGGGCTACATAAGAAGGTTTGGTTTATGTAGAATGTGTTTTAGAAAATTAGCTTCTGAAGGCAAGTTGCCCGGTGTAAGAAAAGCAAGCTGGTAAGGAGGTTTTTAGCTTATGTTAACAGATCCAATTGCGGATATGCTGGCAAGAATTAGGAATGCTCTCACTGCCAGAAAGAAGTCCCTTTTGATACCTGCTTCAAAAATGAAGCTTGAAATATTAAGGATAATGAAGGAGGAGGGCTACATAGAGGATTATAAATATCTCGATGAAAAACCTCAGCCCAAGATCGAGGTAATCCTCAAGTATGATGAATTGAAAAGACCAGTTATATCAGGCTTAAGGAGAGTAAGTAAGCCTGGCAGGCGAATTTATCTTGGTTATCAGAAATTGCCGAGGGTTATGGATGGCTTAGGATTAGCTATTCTGTCTACTTCTCAGGGAATCTTGACAGATTATGAAGCTCGTAGAAGAAAAATTGGTGGTGAAGTCCTTCTTGAAATCTGGTAGAGGGGTGAAAGAAAATGGGGGAAGTTTCACGACTTGGAAGGAAACCAGTAATTATTCCACAGGGTGTGAAGGTTGAATTGTTTGAAGATGGGGTTATAAAAGTTATAGGTCCAAGGGGAGTCCTTGAGAAAAGGTTACCTCCTTTGGTGAAGGTAAAAATTGATGGGGGTCAAATTGTAGTAGAAAAGGCAGAAGTTCAAAAGAAGCTTAACCAAAAAGCTAAGGCCTTTCAAGGCTTAGCGAGAGCCCTCATTAATAACATGGTTACGGGGGTTACTCAGGGATTTACAAAATCTCTTGACATAGTGGGGCTTGGTTACAAAGCAGAAGTAAAAGGACAGGAGATACACCTCTCTTTGGGGTATTCTCACCCTATAGTATTTAATCTTCCCTCAGATATTACCGCCAGAACTGAAAAGGGGACAGAACAAGTTCAAGTGAGACTAATTTTGGAGGGGATTGACAAAGAGCTTTTAGGGCAAGTGGCAGCCAACATTAAACGATTGAGACCTCCAGAGCCTTACAAAGGTAAGGGAATAAGATATACAGGTGAGAGTATTTTAAGAAAAGCAGGTAAGTCTGGAAAGGGTGGCAAAAAATAAGAGGGTGTGAGGATGAGACCGGAGATAAAGGTGCAAAAAAGACTTAGAAGACATAAGAGGGTGCGAAAGAAGATCTTTGGGTTTCCAGAAAGACCAAGGCTTTCGGTGTTTAGAAGTAAAAAGCAGATTTACGCTCAGATTATTGACGACACTAAAGGGCATACTTTAGTTGCCTGTTCTTCCCTTACTCCGGAGGTAAGAGAAAAAATAAAGGAATTAAGGGAAAAGGGGCTGATAAAGAATAAGGTTGATGTGGCAAGAATTGTAGGAATGACCTTAGCAGAGAAGGCAAAAGAGAAGGGGATTACCAAGGTTGTCTTTGATCGAGGAGGTTATAAGTATCATGGTAGGGTAAAGGCATTAGCTGAGGGCGCAAGGGAAAAGGGGTTAGAATTTTAGTTATAAAAAAGGAGGTGTAAACTTGGCAAAGGCAGGTGAGGAATTAATAGAGCGAATTATTCAGATTAGTAGAGTTACTAAGGTTACTAAAGGAGGTAAAAAATTAAGGTTTGCTGCGTTAGTAGTGGTTGGAGATGGGAAAGGTAGAGTTGGTTACGGTTTAGGCAAGGCACCAGAAGTTCCCGATGCCATAAGAAAGGCAATTGAAAGGGCAAAGAGAAATATGATAAGTATACCTCTAAGCAGGGGAACCATACCCCATAGCATAAAGGTCAAGTTTGGAGCATCCTCTATACTTTTAAAACCTGCGCCTCCAGGCACGGGAGTTATCGCAGGGGGAAGTGTGCGTGCCATTATGGATGCAGCGGGAGTTACTGATGTAGTTACCAAATCCTTGGGCAGTACAAATCCTCACAATTTAGTTAAAGCAACTTTTAAAGCTCTCTCTCAACTTCAAGGACTGGAGTATGTAGCTAAAAAGAGGGGCAAAACTCTGGAGGAAATTATTGCGAGGTTGAGAGTATGAAAAAGTTGAGAATAACCTTAGTGAGAAGCAAACATGGTTGGAAACCTGATCAAGTGGCCACTTTAAGAGGTCTGGGTCTAAAGAAAATTGGTCAAACAGTGGTCAGAGAAGATCAACCATCGATTCGTGGTATGATTAATAAAGTTAGACACTTAGTTACTGTGGAGGAGATAAATGGGTAGTCTGATTAAACTTGATAATTTAAGACCTAATCCTAAGGCTAAACATAGAAAGAAGAGAGTTGGACGGGGACACGGTTCAGGACATGGAAAAACTTCCTGTAGAGGTCATAAAGGACAAAAGGCACGTGAAGGACTGGATATCAAACCTACATTTGAGGGAGGCCAAACTCCTATAATAAGACGTATTCCTAAGAGGGGTTTTAGTAATGTTTTTAAAGTGGAATATGAAGTTGTCAATATCAAAAAGTTGGCAGAGAAATTTAAAGCAGGGGACCTTGTTGATCCAGAAACTCTAAGGTTAAAGGGATTGGTAAAGGGAAAGAACAAGTTAATTAAGGTTCTCGGAGATGGGGATTTGAATTTTCCATTAATAGTGAGGGTTCATGCCTGTTCGGAGAGTGCTAAGGAAAAGATAGAAAGAGCTGGTGGTAAATTAGAGCTTATCTTGAAGTAAAGCGAGAGTTTAATGAAGGATAGGCCAGGGCTTTTAAGTTTTGCTAATATACCAGAACTTAAAAGAAGGCTATTTTATCTTTTTTTAGGATTAGCGATATATCGATTTGCTATCCATGTGCCCTCTCCTGGAATAAATAGTGAAGCTTTTATAGAGTTTTTTCAAAAGGCGGGAGGAACCCTTCTTGGATTTTTAGATATTTTTTCTGGTGGGGCGCTAAGTCGATTTTCCGTCTGTGCTTTAGGGGTTATGCCTTATATTAGTGCTTCGATTATAATGCAACTTATGACGGTAGTTTTTCCCACGATAAAGGAGTACTACAAAGAGGGTCCAGAGGGAAGGCGTAAGATTGCCTATTATACTCGGTATTTGACCTTAGCTATATGTCTTATTCAGGGTTTTGGGATAGCTATAGGTCTTGAGAGAATGGTTTCACCTTCTGGAGTCCCCATTGTGGCAGAACCAGGCTGGACCTTTCGAATTCTCACGATGATATCCCTAACAGCGGGAACGCTTTTTCTGGTTTGGCTTGGTGAGCAGATGACAGAACACGGAATAGGTAATGGTATATCTATAATTATCTTTGCGGGAATAGTTGCAGGGATTTTTCCCGCAATAAGTAGGTCTCTAAAATTCTTGCAAACAGGGGAATTTTCTCTGTTTACCTTACTATTAATTCTATTGTTACTTTTCGGTATTTTAGCCTTTACTTGTTTTATGGAGATGTCGCAGAGGAGAATCCCAGTCTATTATGCCAAAAGACAGGTAGGAAGGCAGATTATGGGGGGTCAAACTAGTTATTTACCCCTCAAGATAAACTCTGCAGGAGTGATCCCACCCATTTTTGCCTCTTCGGTGCTGATGTTTCCTGCAACTGTGGCCAGTTTTGTCCCGCTGAGTTTTTTCCAAATTTTTTCTCAATGGTTAAATCCAGCAGGAATTCTCTATAATTTTCTTTTTGCAGGTTTAATTATTTTCTTTTGTTATTTTTATACTGCAGTGATCTTTAACCCTAAGGAAGTTGCAGACAATCTTAAGAAATGGGGTGGTTTTGTTCCGGGTATCAGGCCAGGTAGGGCCACAGAGGAGTTTCTTGAAAGAGTGTTAATGCGTATTACCTTTATTGGAGCATTGTATGTTGCATTTATTTGTATATTACCAAATTTTTTGGTTTATCAAATGAATTTACCCTTTTATTTTGGTGGAACTTCTCTGTTGATAGCGGTAGGTGTGGCTATGGATCTTGTAGGACAGATAGAGGCCCACTTGTTAACCAGACAATATGAGGCCTTTATTAAGCATTCAAAGCTCAAGACTCGTTAGTTAGAAATTTTTCTTACACTTTATTTTATAGGAGGTGAGGTATGAACATAGTTTTTTTGGGCCCTCCAGGTGCAGGCAAAGGAACCCAAGCCAAGATTTTAATTGAGAGATATGGTATACCCCAGATATCTACTGGTGATATGTTAAGAGAACATCGGGCAAAGGGGACCGATTTAGGCAAGAAAGCTCAGGAATTCATGGATAAAGGGCAACTTGTCCCTGATGAAATAATATTAGATATGGTTAGGGAGAGGTTAGCACAGCCTGATTGTGAGAGAGGTTTCATTTTAGATGGTTTTCCGCGAACTGTCTTTCAGGCAGAGGCTCTTGATAAAATTTTGTCAGAAATGGGTAAAAAATTAAACTTTGCCCTGGCCTTAGTAGTTCCAGATGAGTTGTTAGTAGAGAGGCTTACGGGAAGAAGAACTTGTAAAAGCTGTGGAATGATGTATCACGTGAAATATAAGCCCCCTAAGGTAGAGGGTAAATGTGATGTATGTGGAGGAGAGCTTTATCAGAGACCTGATGATAACGAAGAGACTGTCAGAAATAGATTGAAGGTATATCATGAGAGCACTGCTCCCCTTCTTGACTATTATAGAAATAAGGGAATTTTAAAGGAGATTGATGGTGCTAAGAGTATTGAGGAGATTACCCAACAATTGATAGCTGTTTTAGAGGGTAAATAATTATTGATTTGGAAGAGACATCCTATAATAAAGAATTCAAAAGAAATTGAAATTTTAAGGCGAGCAAATGGTATTTTGATGGAAATTCTGTTCACAATAAAAGAGGAAGTAAAACCTGGAAAGTGCACCTATGAATTTGAGGAGATGGCTTTGGAACTCTGTGAGAAGAAAAAGGTGATTCCTGCTTTTAAGGGATACAGAGGATATCCTTATGCTTTATGTGTTTCGGTTAATGAGGAAATCGTTCATGGTATGCCAAGAAGAGATAAGGTGCTTAAAGAGGGGGATATTGTGAGTTTTGATTTTGGGGTTATATATGAAGGCTATGTAGGAGATGCCGCAATTACCGTGGGAGTTGGGACTATAAGTTCCATAGCAGAGAGGTTATTGAAGACTACAGAGGAGGCTCTATATTTAGCTATTGAAAAGGCACGTATTGGCAATAAAATAGGTGATATTTCTTACGCTATTCAAAGTAGAGCAGAGAGGGAGGGCTTTAGTGTAATTAGGGATTTTGTAGGCCATGGAGTTGGCAGATCCTTGCATGAGCCCCCTGAGATACCCAACTATGGAAAACCAGGGAGAGGGCCGAAACTTGAAGCTGGTATGGTGTTAGCAATTGAGCCTATGGTTGCGGTTGGGTCTCATGAGGTAAAAATTTTAGAGGATGGCTGGACGGCAGTAACTAAAGACGGAAGCCTATCCGCTCATTTTGAGCACTCTGTGGCTATAACACCTTCGGGACCATTGATTTTATCTTCTTTATAGGAATCTGATATGGCTAAAGAGGATGTTATTCAATTAGAGGGAAAAGTTGTAGAGGCATTGCCTAATGCTATGTTTAGAGTGGCGCTTGAAACAGGACATACTGTCTTAGCGCATCTTTCTGGCAAGATGAGAGTTCATTATATTAGGATATTGCCAGGTGATACAGTTGTGGTAGAATTATCACCCTATGATTTATCTCGGGGTAGAATTATTTATCGGGGTAGTAAAGCAGAAATGGAAAAGGGGAGGTAAATTCATATGAAGGTAAGTCCTTCTGTTAAACGTAGGTGTCAGAAGTGCAAAGTGGTGAGGAGGAGGGGAGTTGTGCGTATAATTTGTGAGAATCCTAAGCATAAACAGAGACAGGGATAGGGGGTTAATTTATGCCGAAAATAGCGGGAGTAGATATACCAGAGAAGAAACCGGTAGAGATAGCTTTAACTTACATTTATGGTATTGGTAGGACAACCGCTCAGATTGCCTGTAGTAGGGCTGGGATAGATTGGTTTAAAAGGGTAAAGGATTTGACGGAGGAAGAGATTAATCGTCTCCGGCAGATAATTGAGAAGGAATTTAAAGTAGAGGGTGATTTGAGAAAGGAGGTTCGAGCAAACATAAAGAGACTTATGGATATAGGTTGTTATAGGGGTCTTAGACACAAAATGGGGCTTCCAGTGCGCGGACAGAGGACCAGATCTAATGCAAGGACTCGCAAGGGACCAAGACCAGGGTCTTTAAGAAAAAAGAAGTAAGGGGGTTTAGGGGTGGCTAAGGCAAAGAAAAAAAAGGTTAAAAAGGTTGTTTCTGAAGGTATAGTTCATATACATTCCACTTTTAATAATACAATTGTTACTATTACGGATCGTCAGGGGAATGCGCTGGCTTGGGCAAGTGGTGGAACTGAGGGATTTAAGGGTACCAGAAAGGGCACTCCCTTTGCTGCCCAACTTGCCATGCAGAGTGCTCTTAAAAAGGCTCAAGCCTTTGGCTTAAAGGAGGTATGGGTTTATGTTAAAGGACCAGGACCTGGAAGAGAGGCAGCTCTCAGGGCTTTACAAGGCTCAGGAGTAAAGGTAACCCTTATCAAAGATGTCACGCCAATTCCCCATGATGGATGTAGACCACCCAAAAGAAGAAGGGTGTAAATATCTCCTTAGGAGGAATTAAACAATGGCAAGATATACAGGGGCGCGGTGTAGACTGTGTAGAAGAGAGGGTATTAAGCTTTTTCTAAAAGGAGAGAGATGTTATACAGATAAATGTGCCTTTGAGAGACGAAGTTATCCTCCAGGTCAGCATGGTCCTCTGCAACTTAGGGTAAAACTTTCAGATTATGGAATTCGTTTGAGGGAAAAACAAAAAGTTAAGCGAATCTACGGAATTTCTGAGAAACAAATGCGCAAATATTATGATATGGCTATAAACATGCCCGGGCAAGCGGGACATAATCTTTTACAACTTTTAGAAAGAAGACTTGATAATGTGGTTTATCGACTGGGGTTTGCCTCCTCGAGAGCGCAAGCAAGACAGATGGTTAATCACGGCTGCTTCCTTGTTAATGGAAGTCAAGTGGACATTCCTTCTTATTTGGTCAAGGTAGGAGATGTGATTGAACTGAAAGAAAGATATAGGTCTTTACCTCAGGTCTCTGAGAATCTTGAAGTAAGGGTTCAAAAGGGGATACCTGCTTGGCTCGAGCTTGAACCTGAGAACTTTAAAGGAAGGGTTAAAGCCTTACCTTCAAGAGAAGATATAACTATGCCTATTCACGAATCTTACATAATAGAGTTTTATTCTAAATAAAAATTAAAAAGAGGTAAATATTGTTATGAAGAGGCCCATAGAATTAATAAAGCCAGAGGGTATTAAAATTCACAAAGATAGTCAATTTCCCTTTTATGGTAAATTTATTATAGAACCCTTAGAGAGAGGGTTTGGCTACACCATAGGTAATGCCTTTAGAAGGGTTTTGCTTTCTTCAATTCCTGGATACGCTATTACTGAGGTGAGGATAGATGGTGCACCCCATGAATTTACCAGTTTGCCCGGAGTTTTAGAGGATGTAACTGATATAATTTTAAACCTAAAGGGAGTAAGATTTAAACTTCAGGGAGAGGGGCCCTTTACTTTTAAAGTTGAGAAAAGTGGTCCGGGAGAAGTGAAGGCTAAAGACATACAAATTCTTGCAGAATTAGGTTTTGTGGTCAATCCTGACCATCACATAGCTACTCTTACCCAGGACATTAAGTTTATTATGGAAATTAAGGTGGAAAAAGGTAGAGGATATGTGCCTGCGGAATACACTAAGAATAATGAAATTGGAGTTATTTTAGTAGATGGAGTGTTTTCTCCCGTAACTAGGGTTAATTTTACTGTGGGGCAAGCCCGTGTAGGGAAAAGTAGCGATTATGATAGTTTAACATTGGAGATTTGGACAGACGGAACAGTTGATCCTCAAGCTGCCCTACTGACTTCCGCTAAAATTTTATTAGAGCAGTTTAGTGTCTTTATTGGCACAGAGTCTGCAGTTGAAGAGAGGCCCAAAAAAGAGCCCCTTTCTACTCAGAATTATTTAAATATGACAGTGGAGGAACTTGAATTATCCGGAAGAGCTCTCAATTGCTTGAAATCAGCAGGTATTAATTATGTTGGGGAACTTGTTCAAAAAACTGAAACGGAGCTTTTAAAATTAAGAAGTTTTGGTAAAAAATCTCTGGATGAAATTTTAGAAAAGTTGCAAAAATATGATTTGCATCTCGGGATGAAAAATCTTGATTGGAGGCCTCCAAAGGCATAATTTTAAAACTTAAAATTTCAAATAACCATAGATTAGGGAGGATTTAAACATGAGACATAGAAAGGTTAGTCGTAGATTAACCTCAACGGTTGAGCATAGAGTAGCTCTCATGAGAAATCAAGTTCGAGATCTTTTAAAGTATGGGAGAATAACTACTACTCTTGCCAAGGCTAAGGAATTGAGAAGGTTTGCGGATAAAATGATAACCTTAGCTAAAAAGGGAGACTTAGCTTCAAGGAGAAGAGCTTTAGCTTTTATACAAGACAAGACTGTGGTTAGAAAGCTTTTTACAGAACTAAGAGATAGATATATGGATAGGTCAGGAGGATACACCAGAGTTATTAAGGCAGGGTTCAGAGTAGGGGATGCCTCTCCTATGGCAATTGTGGAGTTAGTAGAAGGAAAGTTAACTTACAAAAAATCTAAGCTCAAATCAGAACGTTTAAAAAGGATTCATGAATTTATTGAACATAAAAAGAAGTCTTTAGAGGCGACCAAGGTTAAGACTAAGGAATCTCAAGCGCAAGAAGTTACAGCAGAAGTAACTATTCCTGTGTCAAACGACACTATTACTTCAGAAGAGAAGCTAACTACCTCTCAAGAGAGTCCCAAAGAGTAAACCTCATCTTAACATCAAATTTATATCTACAATGGAGAGTTTTTTTGTATTATATTTATTTTGCAATGATGAAGAAGCTTTACATTAAAACTTTTGGTTGTCAGATGAATGAAAAAGATTCGGAACAAGTCCGTATACTTTTAGAGGATTCCTATGTTAAAACAGAAAATCCCGAGGAAGCAGATCTTATCTTAATCAATACTTGTTCGGTTAGAGAGAAACCTGAGCACAAGTTATATAGCGAGATAGGAAGGTTTAAAGAATATAAGTTAAAAAAACCTGATCTCATAATTGGGGTTATGGGATGTGTGGCTCAACAGGAGGGGCAGGCTTTACTTCAGAGATTTCCCTATCTGGATCTTGTTTTAGGCACTCAGGGTTTTTACAGTATAAGGTCAGCCTTAGAAATTATTAAAGAAAAGGGAAGCCCAGTGATTTTTACAGATTTGAAGGAGAATTTTGAGATCCCCTTAGTTTTGTCTAAGAGCAAAGGAGTAAGAAGGGTTAAGGCTTTCGTTACAATAATGCAGGGATGCGACAATTTTTGCACCTATTGTATTGTTCCCTATGTTAGAGGGCGGGAGATCAGTAGAGCTCCAGAAGATATACTTAAAGAGGCGGAAGAATTGGTTGTTAAGGAAGGAGTGAGGGAGATTACGCTCTTAGGACAAAATGTAAATTCTTACGGCTTAAAAGAAAGAGGGTATCCCGATTTTGCAGAACTTTTAGATCTTATCTCCCAAATTGAGGGACTATGGAGAATTCGCTTTACCACTAGTCATCCTAAGGATCTATCTGAAAAGTTAATTAAGGTTCTTTCGGAGAATCCCAAGGTTTGTAAGCATATTCATCTTCCTCTACAAGCGGGTTCTAATCGCATACTTAAAAGAATGAACCGAAAGTATACCAAAGAAGAATATCTGGAAAAGGTCAGCCTATTGAGAAACTATTGTCCCGAGATTGCGATTACATCGGATATTATAGTAGGTTTTCCCGGTGAGACTGAGGAAGATTTTGAGGAAACCTTAGAGATGATGAAAATTGTTCAATTTCAGGAGGTATTTTCCTTTAAGTATTCGGACAGACCTTTTACATTAGCAAGGAAATATCCAGACAAAGTTCCAAGTGAGGTAAAAGAAGAGCGTCTTAGGAGAGTTCACTCTCTGCAAGAGGCGATTACCAAATCTATCTACGAGAGTTATATAGGAAAAGAAGTAGAGGTTTTAGTTGAAGGTAGAAGTGAAAAAGATCCTAATAAATTAACAGGAAGAACTTCAACTAACGTAGTAGTTAACTTTTCCTCACCAAGACTGGATTTAATTGGGGCATTAGTGAAGGTCAAAATTGTGGAAGCAGGCAAACATTCTCTTCGTGGTCAATATGTGGAGAGCCTTAGGGTTTAATCCCTGTTTGCTGAATTCCTTTAAATTTTAAGACCTTTACATATTTAATGAGTTGTTCATGTAATCTGTATCCTTTATAATAATGCAAAAATTGCAAAGGGAATACGATAATTTGCAAAAATCGATATCACAGTTGATATAAAATCCTTAATAATCAAAGGTTCTAAGTCCATTAAATATGGCATAACTTTTGTAATGTATATAATAAAACGAACGAGAGGTAAGAGGCATGAAGAGAGTTTTATTGAAGGGATTAGTTTTATTAGGACTTTTAGCTTGCTTAACTGTGAATGGTTGGGCAAAAGGATCAGGGGGTATAGGAGGTGCAGGTATGGGGCAGGGAGAAAATAAAGGACAAACTATGAAGGGCCAGTCTTTTAGGTATGGGGCACCAGCGGAAGCTTTTTCACAGGACCAGTATAGACTTTAGTGATGGAACGAAAGTCAAAACCAACGAGCTTCTCAGGAGAGGGAACTACTAAGAAAGAGACTAAGAATTTATATGCCCCAGGATACTTTATCATCAGTTAAAGGGCAATGGAAAGTTTAAATAATATAAAAAGGAGGTAGTAGTTATGAGTACAAAAATTAAAGTATTTTCCCTTGTGACAGGTTTTTGTTTTATTTTAGGAAGTCAAGCTTTAGCCCAAAAGAAAGGCCCTATGGCAACCCCACCAGTTGACCATAGCAAACTTCAGGAGTTATGTAAAGAGCTACAACCTCTTTATCAGCAGATGGTTCAATTGAGAAGTGAAGTTAGGGCTCAGATATGGTCTACTACCCCGAACTGGGATATAGTGTTGGAAAAAGAAATAGAGGCTGTTAAAATACGAGTAGAGATTATGAAAAAAGTTCATGAAAAGGGATTAACACCGAGGTTAGGATACGGAAAGATTATCAGAGCCTGTGGATTGGTCACCGGCACGGATAGAAAGATAGAGCCTACAGTTTGTCACCGGCATGGAGATGGTAGTTAAGTTAGAGAGAGGCTCCCTTAGGGGAGCCCTTCTTTTAGCTTTCTTAGTGCTTTTTCAAATTCCGTTACTTGCTCAATCTATGGAGGATCAGTTTGAAAGATATGACCTAAACACTGAGATTACCTTTACAGGAGAACTTATGAATATAAATCTTCCTCCTCACGGAATGGTAACCTTAGGTCTAAAAAGAGGAGAAAAACTATATATACTTTATGTAGCCCCTGTATGGTTTTATAGAGAGTTAAATCCTAATATTAAGATAGGTGATCAATTAGAGATTCGAGGGGCTAAATTATATATACCCCGATATGGGCCTGTGTTTGTTGTGAGAAGCATTAGAAATTTCAGAACTGAAGAAGAGATAATTTTTAGGACTTCAAATTTCAAACCCCTCTGGAAGATGAGGAGAGGTAGGTTTAATCCATAGGAAAAGAACACATTTTCATTTATTTTCGTTTAATCTCTAAAAGCACTACTTTTGTAGACTGCAATTGTTTTCTCTTTAGCGTAGGAAAAAACTTGAGGATTTGTTGGCATATGGGTAACCATCACTAAGAAAATATCCCAAGGATAAAATTTTCTAATACGCTTTACTTTATTAACGAATTCGTCAATATGTCTTTTGCTTAATTGAACTTTATACTCACCTATTATATAAATCTCTTTACCATTGGCTAAAGCTTTTCCAAAGATGTTTACCTCCTCATAGTGATTAGGAGTAAGCTCTATAAAGTTTCTATCCAGTTGGTCAATAACTTTAATCTTGTAATCTCTTTCTAACAACTTAGGCAAGTGCTTATAAGCTTCGTTTTCCAACATATAACCAAAGGAATTGGTCAGTCCTCCTAAAGTTTCTCGGGT
>JANXCE010000030.1 GCA_025059715.1 Caldimicrobium sp. | reverse complement strand
TTGGGCGATGAGGTCAGGAAGGAGGCGTTTTTCTTTGGGGAGGGAGATTTGTTCTTCAGGGACCAGAGAGAGTTGAGTAAGATCTAAGTGGGGAAGGAGGTCCTTTGGGAGAAACTCTTGAAGGAGGGCCTTAAGATTTTCAGGGTCTTTAAGGATTGCCTTGGCGTAGAGGTCGTAGGCTTTAAGTTCAGCCATAGAGGAAGTATAAGGGAAATCTATTAAGAAGGCAAGAGTTTATGTAAGAAAACCTTGAATTTATGTATCTGCGTTTAAAAATTATATAAATATCTGGACATTGTGTTAGAGAAGATTCCTTGTTAGGTTTTTATTGACTCTGTTGTTCTTTTCTTTATGCAATTCCCATCGAAGCGGGGCGGGTTGCAACCCTAACTTTATGAAACTTTATATTTTTCAAATAGATCCTCTGAAAGGCTTTATCTCAAAGGGAACTACACAGCCTTAAATTTACTTCGAAAATTTCTTCAACTTCTGCTCAATAAATGATCTTACTTGTAGTAGTCTGAAGGCAATCCATTTTCTTTGTAATCCATCTTTGAATGGTTCAAGTCTTTGTAGCATTTTTGAGGTTTTGATGGAAAAAGGGGGTAGTGAAAAGCAAAACATAAAAGACCTTGACCTTATGCATTGGGGAGGGGTAGGTGTGAAAAACTTGAGGAGTAAGTTTAAAGAGTAAAACTGAAGAAGACAAAAGCCAAGAAAGAAATACTTTATTAGTAGAGCATCGTTTAAAGTTAGTATAACAAAAAATCGATCAAAATTTAATTTTTTTTTAAATGAGATTTTAACAGAGTATGTATATTTTTACAAAGCCAAGAAAACTTAAAGGTTGACTCAAAGAAAAAGCTTATTGAATTGTTAAACACTAAAAGAATTATTGCAAGAGGAGGTGAGGAGAAAATGTAAAGTGGAATAATAAATAAAGGTTTAAAATTTTATGATTTTTAGCTAACACAAAAAACAAAATTAATTAAAAGGAGGTGAAATTATGAAGAAGCTCTTATCAATTGTCACGGTATTAGTTTTATTAACCTTTTCTTTTAACTTTGTCTTTGCTAAGGAAAAGTGTTTGGTAATGGGACTTATCCCTGCTGAAGATCCAAAGGCTATGATTGAAAAGTATACACCTCTTAAGAACTTCTTGGAAAAGGAAATAGGCAGATGCATAGAGCTTTTTACTGCTACAGATTATACGGGTGTAATCGAGGCAATGAGAGCTAAGAAAGTGGATTTTGCATGGTTTGGTCCCTTCTCGTATGTGCTTGCCCACGAAAGAGCAGGAGCAGAGGCATTTGCTGTAGGTGTGGACAAAAATGGTAAGACGACCTATCACTCGTATCTTATTGCGACGCCAGAAGTTGCCCAAAAACTCGGGATAACTAAAACTTTAGAGGGACTGGATGGATTAAAGTATATTAGTGAAAAGCTTAATGGGGAATTCAGAAGAAAGTTTACTTTTACTTTCACCGAAACGGCATCTACCTCTGGTTATGCAGTTCCAAGATACTATATGCATCTTGCAGGTATAACACCTGAGAAGGTGTTTAGAAAGGTAGGTTATGTTGGAACGCATGATGCAGCTATACTAACAGTTAAAAACAAAATAATTGACATGGCATCGGTCTATGATGAGGTTTATCATGACATGCTTGACAAAGGCAGAATAACAAGCGATTCTGTAGTGATTATATGGAAGTCTCCAGAGATAGTCGGTGAACCCTTTGCTTATAGAGGAGATCTTGATGAGCAGACAAAGAGATTACTTAGAAATGCTATAACAAAGGTTCCATCTCATCTTACAGGCTCTCCCAGACTCAGAGGTTATAAATTAACGAGTGACTCAGAATACAAGACTATTAAAGAAATCAAAAGGTTTATAGATACTTTAAAATAAAGATTTACAAAAGGGAGACGAGAGAACATTCTCAGTCTCCCTAACTAAATGGAAGAAATTTATTGTGATAGGAGGTGATTTGTATGATAGTTTTTAAGAATGTCTTAAAGAGATATGGGGGTATTAAGGTTTTAGACGGTATAAATCTTAATATTCAAACTGGCGAAGCGGTTGCAATTATTGGTCCAAGTGGTTCTGGAAAAACAACATTGATACGAACGATAAATGGCTTTGTTGTTCCTGACTCAGGAGTGGTAAGTGTTAATGGAGATGTCGTAGATTACTCAAACAAGAAATTTTTAAGAAACTTGAGAAAAAAAATTGGCATGATATATCAACTTTTTAATCTTGTGGAGAGGGCTTCTGCTTTAGAAAATGTTCTTTCAGGCTGTTTAGGTAGGCACGATAATGGTATGGGTTTATTATTTTCAACAATAGGCTTTTTTAGTAAGGAAGAAAAAGAATTAGCCATGGAGTTATTAAGATTTGTTGGGTTAGAACATAAAGCCTTTGAGAGAGTTGATAGACTTAGTGGAGGAGAAAAACAAAGAGTAGCAATTGCAAGAGCATTAATGCAAAAGCCAGATATTCTTCTTGCTGATGAACCGATTGCTAATCTTGACCCAAAGACAAGCAAAAAAATAATTGAACTTTTACTCAGAATAAACGAGGAGAAAAAGATTACTTTAATTTGTGTTCTTCATCATTTAGAGACAGTTGAAAATAACTTCAAAAGGATCATAGCTCTCAATAGAGGTAAGATAATATACGATGGTTTTACATCCTCTCTCAATAGAGCTGAACTTCTCGCTATTTATGAGGAGTCGGAACTATGCGAAGCAGCATAGCAACTGATTTGCCTAGGAGATTAAATAAGTTCTTTTGGTATGTAATTATATCGGTTATAATTCTTTACTCATTTAAAATATCGAGGGTTGATGTTTTTTCCTTCATTAGTGGATTTTCATATTCATGGTCTCTTATAAAGGAAATGTTTCCTCCTAATTTTTCTCATTTTGATAAGATTATTATACTTACTTTTGAAACAATTTCTATAGGATTTTGGGGAACTGTAATAGGTATAATTATATCTTTTCCCTTGGGTTTACTCTCATCACGAAACCTTTTTCAGGGATTACCTTATATTATCTCCAGGGGAATTATCAACTTTTTGAGAGCAGTTCCAGATATTATGTTTGCTATGCTTTTTGTAATTGCCTTTGGTTTAGGTCCTATACCTGGCATCCTCGCACTAAGCCTATCTACTGTTGGATTACTGGGAAAATTCTATTCTGAAGCAATAGAAAGCGTAGACAGGAAGCCTGTTGAGGCATTGGAGTCTACAGGAAGTCGTAAAACTGGGATTATAAGATATGCCATAATTCCCCAAGTTTTCCCCCTTTTTATGGGCTACAATTTTTATCTCCTTGATCACAATATCAGAGTTGCTATGGTTCTAGGATTGGTAGGTGCTGGAGGATTGGGATTAGAGCTCTATAATGAGATGAGATCCTTTAATTATCAGAGAGTTTCTGCATTACTCATTATAGTATGTATTGTTATTACTCTTATTGATAGGATTTCAACCAAGATGAGTAAAGACATAATAGAAGGAGAGTTTTTAAGTGGCAAGAATAAGGTTATAAATCTCTTTTTAATCTCCATTATAGGACTTATTTCTGTTATTTCTTTATTTTTCATTCCAGTTGATTTTCAAGAAATAATTAGCGGAGTTCCTAGAATTTTTGAGTTTATAACCGGACTTTTTCCGCCCAATTTATCAGGAATAGATAGATATTTATATTTAGTGATTGAGACAGTTAGTATGGGAATAACAGGTACTGTAATTGCTATATTTTTGTCTATTCCCTTAGGTGTACTTTCGGCAAGAAATATCCTCCATTCAAGAATTGTGAATAGTCTATCAAGAGAAATTATTAACTTCCTTAGAGCTATGCCTGAACTTATATTTGCTTTAATTTTTGTCTCTGCAGTTGGATTAGGACCATTTGCTGGTGTTCTTGCCATTGCGC
The DNA here is from genome assembly GCA_025059715.1 of Caldimicrobium sp. Taxonomy (GTDB): domain Bacteria; phylum Desulfobacterota; class Thermodesulfobacteria; order Thermodesulfobacteriales; family Thermodesulfobacteriaceae; genus Caldimicrobium. The sequence goes on along the minus strand of JANXCE010000030.1, from coordinate 15,767 downwards.
TTCATACAGTTGGTTTTTTAGGCAAGTTTTATGCTGAAGCAATAGAAAATATTGACAAAAAACCTGTAGAAGCAATTGAGTCCACAGGTGCTAGATTTATTCAGAAGGTAAGATATGCGGTACTTCCTCAAATAATTCCTCTTTTTAATAGTTATAATCTCTATCTTCTTGATAGAAACATAAGAGCATCGACTGTTATGGGTGTTGTGGGTGCTGGAGGTATAGGTTTTGAATTAATAATGAGCATGAAAGTATTAGATTATCAGAGAACTTTGACTATCATTCTTTTGATTTTAATTACCATAGTGATTGTTGACTATATATCTCACTATTTAAGAAAAAGGGTTGTATAAATGGAAAAGAGTGAAATCGGAATTTTGATATCAAGAGCAGATAGAAAGGTTATTCGAAGATTCAGAGCTCTTATTGAAAAAGAGCCTATAAAAGTAATTAAAGAGCCAACCGCAGGATCAATCATGGTCACAGCCAAAGACTTCTTAGATGTGGCTTTTTGCTTAGGTGAAGTTTTAGTAACAGAGGCTTTAGTAGAGTATGAAGATACTAAGGGTTATGGATTAATAATTGGAGACGAGCCAGAAAAAGCGTTAGTTTTAGCGTTTATAGATGCAGTGTATAAATCAAAGAATGAGTCTCTTAAAAAAAAGTTAGAAACTATTCTGTTAAAAACAAAGACTACTATAGAAGAGAAAGATAAATTAGAGAGAGCAGTCATCTCTAAAACAAGAGTAAACTTTGAGATTATGGCGAAGAGATAAAAGGAAGGATGATTAATAGAACCATAATATTAAACGACGAGATACTAAACAGTCAAAGAGCCTTTAGGGTACTCCTTAATTCCATGTGTCATCCAGGAACATTGTATGATTTGAGCTTTATAAATCATCAAAACTACCTAAAGTTAATTTTAAAAACTCTACTGGACAATGAGGTAAGCCATTGTGTTATAGGTGACAACAAAGAAATAATTGAAAAAGAAATCTATGAAATGACAGGATCTAAATCAAGACAGATTGATGAAGCTGACTTTATAGTAATATTTGGTAATAGTAGTAATGGTGAGATAAAGAAGGCAAAAATAGGTACTCCAGAGTATCCAGATAGTTCAGCAACTTTAATTTATTATATATCATCAAATCACAATGAAACAACAAGAGTAAAACTTAAGGGGCCAGGAATAGAGGGAGAAAAAATGTTTTTAGTTTTTGGCATAAACAAGAATGAATTTGAACTTCTTAAGTTGATAAATTCAAATTACCCACTGGGATTAGACTCAATTTTTCTTTATGATTTTGGAAAAGTTTTTTGTATACCAAGATCCACAAGAATAGTGGAGGTTTTATAAAGTGGGATATGAAGCAGTAAAAGGCGGTCATGAAGCTATAGAAAATGCTTGTAGATTGTTTGTTTATGAAAGGGTTAAGAATGTTAAAACTCCAATAAAAGTAGAGCAAATAAAGGATGAGTTGTATCTTCTTGTGGACAGGGTAATGAGTGAGGCTTCTTTGTATGCGCCACAGCTTGCTGCATTAGCTATAAAGCAGGCTGCAGGTGATTGTTTTGAGGCTGTATTTCTTCTTAGAGCTTACAGAACGACTCTTCCGAGATTGGGATACTCTCTTCCTATCGATACAAGAAATATGAGAGTCATAAGGAGAATTTCCGCGGCATTTAAGGAAATTCCAGGAGGTCAGATCTTAGGTCCTACCTCAGACTATACCTTGCGACTTCTTGATTTTACACTTTTTAATGAAAATAAGAAAACAATAAATAAATTTATTAATGAATTTTTGAGTGAGCTAGATTTAGATGTTGAGGAGTTTCCAATGAATTTTCCTAAGATAGTAGATATTCTAAGAAATGAGGGTCTATTAGTAGAGAATTTTGAAGGTGATCGAACGTTTTCAGACATAACTAAACAGCCTATAATTTTTCCTGCTAAAAGATGCGAGGTGCTTCAGGCGATGTCAAGAGGGGAGACAGGTGGACTACTTTTACTTGCTTACTCTAATATGAGAGGTTATGGAGATATTCATCCTACCATTGGCGAACTCAGAGTTGGGTATGTGCCTGTTTATATTAAGGAAAATTTACTTTCTGGTGAGGTAATTTCAATAGGTGAGATTAAAGTTACAGAAGCAGAAATCATAGCTAAATTTGAAAAACAGGAGGGTAAACCTAGTTTTACTCTTGGGTATGGATTATGTTTTGGACATAATGAAATAAAGGCAATATCAATGGCTGTTCTTGATAGAGCAATGCAAAGTAAAAATCCACAGATGATTTCAGAAAATCAAGAATTTGTTCTGGCTCATATTGATGGAGTTGAATCTATGGGCTTTTGTAATCACTATAAACTTCCCCACTATGTGACTTTTCAATCAGATTTAGATAGACTTAGAAAAGCTCAGAAAGAATACAAGGAAAGACATAAATGAAGGGATACAACTTTGGGTTCTTAGATGAAGTATCGAAGAGAGAGATAAGAAGAAAAATACTAAAAGCGATAGCCATTCCTGGCTATCAAGTGCCTTTTAGTTCAAAGGAACTTCCTATACCTAGAGGATGGGGAACAGGTGGAATACAAATCACTCTCTCTATCATAGGACCTGACGATATTCTCAAGGTAATAGATCAGGGTTGTGACGAGAGTGTTAATGCCGTAAATATAAAAAAATTTATAAAGGCTGTAACGGGCGTAGAGCTCACAACTGATACAACAGAAGCTACTATTATTCAGACAAGACATAGAATTCCTGAAGAGAGTATGACAGAAAAACAAATACTTGTATTACAGGTTCCCTATCCAGAAGCTTTAAGAGTCTTTGAGCCCTCAGAGGTGGAAACAAGAAGAATGCATGCAGAGGCAGACTATGCAAGAATGTGGCTTTATCTTTATGAAGATATAGTTAAATTTCAGGAGATAAGCATTGGTGCAAGATATCCCGTATTGGTTAATAACAGATATATTATGGATCCAAGTCCTATACCAAGATGGGATATTCCCAAGCTTAACATGGCAAAAACTCTATATCTTTTTGGAGCAGGAAGAGAAAAGAGAATATATGCAGTGCCTCCTTATACTGATGTAAAACCACTTGAGTTTGAGGATTTTAAATTTAGAGTTGAGGATTTCAGGGGAAAATGTTGCATGATTTGTGGAAGTTCGGATACTTTCCTTGACGAACTTATAGATGGTAGTAGTGGAGAAAGAATATATATTTGTTCTGATACAAGCTATTGCAAAAAGAGAAGATTAGTAAGAAGTGAGCTTTAAACATGGAACTATTCCCAATATTGGAAGTTAGAAATTTAACAAAAATATATGGAAAACCATGTGGTGAGTGCATATCTCATACAGGGCCTATATATGAAACTAATATTTGCAGTCGGTGTAATTCCCTCGTGGCTTGTGCTGATATAAACTTTGAGCTTTATCCTGGAGAGATTCTTGGAATAGTTGGTGAGAGTGGATCTGGAAAGAGCACTGTGATAAAGTTACTAGCTTTTGATGTTGAGCCATTACAGGGAGAATACTATATAAAACATGAAAAAATCATAAATATATTAGGAAACGGGCAGAAAAATCTATTTAATCTTACACCCTTTGAAAAAAGACAAATAAGAAATCAAGTTATAGGGATTGTTTATCAGTATCCCTACTTAGGATTAAAAATGAACATATCTGCTGGTGGGAATATAGCAGAAAACTTATTGGTTGCTGGTTTAAGAAACTTGAAAAGGATTAGGGAAAAGGTATTAGAGCTTTTTGAAAAGACAGAGTTACCTATTCAGAGAATAGATGAGCCTCCCATAAAGTTTAGTGGTGGAATGCAACAGAGAGTGCAAATTGCTAAAGCTCTTTCAAATAATCCTCCTGTTCTCTTTCTTGATGAAGTAACAACTGGACTTGATGTTTCTGTTAAAGCAAGAATACTTGATCTTATAAAAAATCTTCATCATGATTATAATTTCTCTATAATCATTGTATCTCATGATTTATCAATTATAAGAGTTCTTACCCATAGAACAATTGTTATGAAGCTTGGCAGAGTAGTTGAAGCAGGACTTACAGACCAAATTCTCGAAGATCCCCAACATCCCTATACTCAATTGCTTGTTAATTCTCAGCTTTAGGAGAGTTTAGATGTTGGAAGTTATTAATTTATCAAAAATCTTTTATATCAAAATAAATGGAAGCAAAGAGGTAGTTGGATGTCAAGATATCAACTTTAAGGTAAATAAAGGGGAATTCCTATCAATATTAGGTCCAAGCGGTGTAGGTAAAAGCACAATTCTCAAATGTATTTATCGCACATATATACCTACAAGTGGAGATATCTATTATGAGTCCTTACTTTTTGGAAAACTGAATATAGCTAAAATTTCAGACAGGACAATGATTGCTCTTAGAGAGAAAGAAATAGGGTATGTATCTCAGTTTTTAAGAGTTATTCCAAGAGTTACTGCAATAGATTTAGTAATAGAACCCATTATGAAAAAAAATGGAATTTCTTACAAGGAAGCAAGGGATATTGCAGAGGAATTATTGTTTAAGCTTAAAATTCCTAAGTATCTTTTTGATGCCTATCCATCTACATTCAGTGGAGGAGAGCAACAAAAAGTAAACATAGCAAGGGGGGTGATTTGGAAACCTAGAGTTTTGTTGCTTGATGAGCCCACTGCATCTCTGGATATAGAGTCGACGAAGATTGTCATAGATTTATTAATGACTTTGAAAGAAGAGGGAACTACAATAGTTGCAATATTTCATGATGAAAAGCTTGCAAGCTTGGTCTCAGACAAAATACTTAGAATTAGCGGGAGGTCAATATGAAAAAAAGAGATCTGATAATTGAGAATGCAAAGGTGGTGCTACCTGATAGAGTATTAGAAAGCGCATCTATAAAAATAGAAGATGGAATAATTGCTGATATTCAAGAAGGGACATTCAACAATCCAAAAAATAGATTTGATGCAAGTGGCTATTTGGTAATCCCTGGATTTGTGGATATACACTGTGATGCTTTAGAGAAGGAGATAGAACCAAGACCAAATGTGTTATTTCCGGAGGACATAGCCCTTGTTGAGCTTGACAAAAAACTCTCTGCTTGTGGAATAACTACCATTTATCACTCTGTATCCTTTGCAGAAGGAGAGCTTGGACTAAGATGTAACAAAACTGCGAAAAGGATTGTAGAAGAGATTATAAGAATGAAAGGTAATCTTAATACGAGAACTATGGTTCACTGTCGATATGAGATAACAAATACCGAAGCTTTACCAATAATTGAGGAGATGTTGAAGAAAGGATTTATAGATCTACTTTCATTTATGGATCACACTCCTGGACAAGGACAATTTAGAGATATTCTATCCTATAAGAATTTTTTTGGAGGAGTATATGGAAAAAGTGAAGAGGAATTGATGATCCTTATAAGCAGAAAATTTTCAGTCAGAAATGAGGCAATTGAAAATATTTTTTATCTTTCATCATTATGTCTGAAGTTAGGCATTCCAATGGCTTCTCATGATGATGACTCAGAAGAAAAAATTGAGTTAATTAAAAATTTGGAGATCAGAATATCTGAATTTCCAGTGAACAAAAGGGCTGCAAGAGCTGCAAGAGATAAGGGAATCTTTGTGTGTGTGGGGGCTCCCAATGTGTTGAGAGGTGTCTCTCAAGTAAATAATCTTAGTGCGAGAGAAGCCATTAGTGAAGGATTAGCAAATATCCTATGCTCTGATTATTCACCTATGACTTTCATTCATAGCATTTTCAAACTTTATGAATTAAACATACTTCCTCTTCATGAGGCGATAAATATGGCAACTCTTTATCCAGCCCAAGCAGTAGGGATTTCAGATAGGGTTGGTTCAATTGAGGTTGGTAAAGAAGCTGATCTTATCATAGTTGATTACAAAAGAAATATAAAAAGAATAATAAAGACTTTCAGAGCTGGCATAGAGGTTTTTTCAAGTTGTGGAATATGTTAGATGAAGTATCTTTTTGATGCTATCTAGCTACATTCAGTGGAGGCGGCGGGAATTGAACCCGCGTCCGGAGATAGTTCAGATTAAACCCCTACAGGCTTAGCCTGTGATTAAATCTCGTTGAGGAATAGTCACAGGCACCTAATTCCTCAACCAGGTGAGGAGTTTCTCGGAGATCACAGTCCCACCACCTGCGATCTCCCAGCTCTTTTAGGTCACGCCCCTTGGTGCCAAAGAGCAAAGCAGCCAAGGAACGAGGCTGCTATTCTCTTTAAGCAGCCTGAGCGTAAGCGTATTCGTTGGCAGTTGTGTTTTTGCACCCTTTTTTACGTGGCGAGTGCGACCACGGCCTGCGATCTAACCCTACCTATCCCCGTCGAGCCCTGTTCGCCCCCATGTTTTCAAAGAACTTTATTTTTAATTTAAAACACATTTCCACAAATTCAAGCCTTATTTGCAGAATAACAGAATATGAAAGGAAAGACCCTAATATCTATTTTACTGAAACAGGAATAAATGGGCTTAAAAGGGAATTAAAGAATTAATTTGTTTAGAAGTAAAGATTATATTAAAGATACAACCATTAAAAAGTAATTTCTTTGCAATAATGCCTTAGGAGGAGTATGTCTAAAGCCTGAACAAAACTAAGCTTGGAGGTTCTATGATAATAGAACCTGGGATAGTTAAGGAAGTATCCATCAGGGCCTTGTGGCAATCAAATTATGCGAAGCATGAAGAAGTGTATCATACCAAGATAAACCTCTGGAGGGAGGCTACTCTCTTTCCCAAAGAAATTACCAGATTTCTTTGTGAAGGCATGACCGGAGAGTGCCTTGAGATAAATTTTAAAAGGGGACACTTGTTCCCAAATTCCAAGGATCTGATTTATGAAATCGACCCACGCTATAATTTCAACCCTCCAGATTCCCACCGTTCAATCAAATTAAGACTTGGACGTTTTTATCCTTTAGGTTTTTTTAAAAATCTCCGAGGTATCTATGGGGGCAATCCCTATCCTGGCAGGATAATTGCTATAAATGGAGAAAAATCAAAGATGCTGTTAGACGCTAATGTGCCTCTCAGTTATTATGATGTAACCCTGTGCTTTACAATTAGGGAAGTCCTAAGAAAGGAGAGTGAGCTTGGAGGTAGGTGTAGAGATCATATTGAGGAGGCTCTTAGGGTGGGACCTGGGATGCAAACAAGATACGATCATGTTCCCACCGATTTTGGTTTAGAGGAGAGAGAAACCTTTCAACGGCTTGACGAAAGCGATGACACCCTCTTTTATCAAGAACCCCGTCTTGTTGGTCACATAGATAGAGTTTGCCATGAAGCCTTACTCAACTATTATGGAAGAATCTTGTCACCTAAAGGAAAGATTCTTGACCTCATGAGTAGCTATGAGAGTCACTTGCCTCCCCTGGGTGAATATGAAGTTATTGGCTTAGGTATCAATGAGGAAGAGCTTAAAGCCAATCCTCAATTAACGGAATATTTGGTGAAAGACCTAAATAAAGATCCCACGCTTCCCTTTGAGAGTGAAACCTTTGATGCAGTGCTTTGTGATCTCTCCATAGAATATGTGATAAGACCCATTGAGTTACTGCAGGAAGTTAAAAGGGTCTTGAAGAAGGGTGGATTAGCTACCTTCAGTTTCTCTAATCGATATTTTCCCACGAAGGTGATCAAGCTGTGGGTGGATTTGCATGAATTTGAGAGGATGGGCTATGTGCTTGAGCTGATGATTAGAACGGGATTCAGAGATTTGCATACCTTTTCCTTAAGAGGCCTACCAAGACCGAAGGATGACCGCTGGATCACATATACACCCTTTGCTGATCCCCTGTATGTGGTGTGGGGTAAGAAGGATGAAGGATAGGGTAGCAGTAATCGGAGGGGGTATTGGTGGAACCCTTTCTGCAAGATTGTTTACCATTTTAGGTTACGAAGTATCCGTATTCGAACAAAGTGATAAGCTGGGAGGTTGTGCGGGATATTTTAAGAGAGATAACTTAACCTTCAACATTGGTGCTACCACTATTGGAGGACTATTTTCTGGATTTCCAGTTCATAGGGCACTTGAACTCCTTGGGGTGCCCCTAAATGAAAATTGTGAACTAACTATTTCGAATCCAACCATGACTATCATTCGAGATGGAAAGAAGATACATTTATCTCCTTATATAAGTGAATGGGAAGAAGGGTTGTGCTACCTTCTTGAGGTCAAAAGAGCCTGTATCAAAAAATTGCTCGACATGACTAATAGAGTGCTAAAAGATTGCTTAATAAGGCCCTTTTATTTCAGCTTTCACTCCCCTAAGAGTGCTCTTAAAAGCTATCTAACCGGTTTACCTCTGTTTCTAAGATATCATACCCTCTACTATACACCTGCCTCCAAGTTTTTAAAAGAGATCCTCGGAAGTTCAGAACAAAGGGTTTCAGAATTTTTTAATAGCTTAACTCTGATCACAGCTCAGAGCACTATAAATAAAATCAGTGCTCTAACTTTGCTACTTTCTTTAGGTTATGTTGCAACCGGAGTGGGGTCAATTAAAAACGGAGGAGATAGTCTCTTTAATCGCCTTACTGATAGTGTGGAGGTTCACCTGAATACTAAGGTCCTATCGATACGAGGAATTAACAACAATAGAGCTTATCTTGTAAGAACAGAACAAGGTGAGGAAATCTTCGAAAGACTTATTCTCTCCTTTCCCGTGCTTGAAAATTTGTCGGTTTTAAGAGAGGACTGGCAGTTGTATAATTATTTTAAAAGGTTTGAATCCATGAAAAGCGAAAATTCCGCCTTGGTATTCTATGGAATTTCTACGGAATCAAGGTTTGCTCCTCATATCTTGCTTATTACAAAGGAAACCTTGGATGGCATAACGAGTGGCATCTACTTCATCTCATACTTAAAACAGAGGGACAATCTTTTCACCCTGACGATCTCCACCCATACGCCGATACGATGGTGGATGGATAATTCGATTCAGAGTAAGTATAGTTACATAAAGAAATTTTTGATGGAGAGGATTGCAGAGATTGTCACAAGTGGACTCAATACCGATACATCAAAACTGAGAGTTGTTGACCTGGCAACCCCTCTTACTTTTAAGAGGTATCTAGCCAGGATGTCTCTGGGAGGTATTCCTATCACGATGGAACAACCAATTTCAAAGATACTACCCAATGTTACCCCCTTTAGAGGTCTTTATGTTTTGAACGATCAGTCACTTTTCTATCAAGGGTGGCTTGGCTTGTCTATGGGATTATTGAACCTTCATGAGGCATTAAAAGATGAAAAGCTATGAGTTAAACATAACCATAAAGGATTGGTTGGGGATAACCCTTACTGGAATTTGCTTCTCTACTATCCTTACTGCCTTAATTTATCTTCTGCTTGGTTTCTCTATTTCAGAAGGGTTATCCGTTGGTTTCATCTTAGGGGTTATACTTTCTGTTTTTTCCTTTACCTTAGTTAGCGTGACCAATAATTATCTCATACCAAAATTAAAAACCTATTGGATTTGGTGGATTTTGGCCTTTATTTCCGCAACTTCCGCAGGAGTGATTGGTTTTCAAGTGGCCTATCTTATTACCTCTAGTCTATCCTTGAGAGTCCCTGCCAGAGTAGAGGAATACCTCTTGGAGACTTCAATTATTACAGGCCTTTTAAATTATCTAATAGGACTTTTACTCTTTTTGTTCATTAAAATGAGAAATAGCAGAGAGGAGATATTTAGAAAAATTCTTGAGTTAAGACTCTCTTCCAGTTTGCACATGGTAGAATCTCACTTTTTATCAAATCTTATGAATTCCATTGCAGAATTATTGCATAAATCACCAGAGTCTGCAGAGAAAGCTCTTGTTGATACCGCAAGATTCATCAGAATGATACTTAATGACAGAGATGTGATTACCTTAGGAGAAGAGCTAAATTTAGTAGAAAAATATATAAGCCTTCAAAATATAAGATATAATAACAAAATAAGAATACTTAAGGTAATAAAGGATGCCCAATTACTTAAGATTAAAATTCCAAAGTTTTCAATTCAAATCTTGGCTGAAAATGCCATAACTCATGGCTACACGGGAAATGAGCTCTTTATTAATATCGAAGTAACTCCAAGTAAAGGGTTTGCGAAAGTTCTTGTCTCAAACAACGGTTTTCCTATAACTGATTTCAAACCTGGTAAAGGTTTGGAGCTTTTAAAGGATCGGTTAAAAATTCATGTGAAGGGGGAGCTTCATCTTCTGAGTACCCAACCAGTAACCTTTTTACTTAAAATACCAGCCATGTCGTAGGGGGAGGTTCGGTGTTTGAAGAGGTCTTGGTGGTGGATGACGAACCCATAGCTTTGGAGAGATTAGAAAGGATGCTAAAAGCCCTGGGAGTCAAAAAGGTTTATAAATTTGATAATGCCTATCAGGCAAAAGTTTTTCTCAAACAACAACCAGAGATAAAGCTTGTCTTTCTGGACATTAGGATGCCTGGGAAGAGTGGTTTAGAGTTAGCTAAAGAGATTGCGGAAGAGAGAACCGATTTGGTGATAGTAATTCAGACAGCTTATGAGGATTATGCACTGGAGGGATTCAGAGTAGGGGCTATCGACTATCTTGTAAAACCCTTTACGCTCGAAGAGCTATGCAAGGCTTTAGAGAGAGCCAAAAGATATTTAGGTGAGCTTGAAAGCGAATATCTACAAGTGAAGACCACAGATGAGGTAAAAAAACTCGTGTCTATTGGGGATATTTATTACATTAAAGCGGACCTAAAGCACACACTAATAAGAACGATAAATGGTTTCTTCTTCTGTGATCTTAGTATCGGAGCTCTTCAAGAAAAACTTAGGAAAAAGGGGTTTTTAAGAGTTCATAGATCCTATTTAGTGAACCTATCAAAGGTGACAAGGTTGGAAGAAGTTGCCTACGGAAAGATTTGTCTGCACTTTTCATCCTCTATAGAGCCAATAATCACTAGCAAAGGGGGAGCAGCACTTTTGCGAAAAGAGGTTAAAAGAAAAAAGCAATAAAGGAGGTGATTACTGTGTTTGAACTATACAAGCTATTCTACGAAATAGTCAAAAATCCCGAAATTTACACAAAGGCTATCGTCCTCACAGAGTCTCAGCTACTAAGAGAGATGTTGAGGCAAGTCTTTATTCAAAGAGGGTATAAATTCAAAGAGGACGGTCAATTTCTCTTTCTGGAGCAGGTCAATTTCTTAGAAGTTCTTCGTGCGGTAAAGGATGAGCTCTCTCTTTCTTCACCCGCCCTGCAAGATATCTTAGCTGTCTCTGTTCCCCTACAAGATAATTTTAGTCTAAAACATGTGTCACAGCTAAAACCACTGGTTTCGTGGTATTCGATTCTTGATGCCCTTGAAGACTTAAATGTCATTACTGAGGAGAGATTAAGCGTTTATTTTCAACCTGTAGTAGACAGAAATGCTGTGGTGCTCGGGCATGAGTGCCTCATCAGAGGTGTTAGGGCTGATGGAACTATAGTTTCTCCAGCAAATCTCTTTGATTTAGCCATAAAGACAGGTAACATATTCCACTTTGATCGTCTCTGTAGAGAGACATGCGTAAAAGCAGTGGCTAAAGCTGGCTTAAGGGATAAGTTGGTATTTATCAACTTTATTCCAACAAGCATTTACGATCCTGCAACTTGTCTACAGACAACGATAAGTTGGGTTTACTCCTTAGGTCTTCGACCAGAAAATATAATATTTGAAGTAGTTGAAAGTCAAAAGGTAGAAGATCTAAAACACCTCTCAGAAATTCTGAATACTTATCGAGAGGGGGGCTTTAAAGTAGCCCTCGACGATGTGGGGACCGGCTATGCAAGTCTTGAGCTTTTGGTCCTTCTAAAACCAGATATCATAAAAATTGACCGTGAAATAGTGCGTTTAGTTCATGGGGATCCCTTAAAGAAGAGTTTAATTAATGCTTTAGTCCAGATATCCCGGGAGAACGGCATAAAAGTCCTTGCAGAAGGGGTGGAACATAGAGAGGATTTTGAATATCTTCGAGACAAAGTAGACTATTTTCAAGGATATTACTTTTCCAAGCCTCAACCAAAGCCAGTAGAAGTTGTTCAATTAAACTAAATTTTTAAAGTTTCACCTTAGGCAACCTATAAGTCACAGATCTTATGAGATCAGTTAAGGCGAGAATAAACCAGCTCGTTCTTTAACCACTTTTTGACAAAATGGCTATATATTAAAATGTGAATCTATTCAACGGAGGTGAGGAGCCATGGTAAAAGAGGCAACTCTCCTCGGTCAAGACGCAAGCATTCAAATCATTGAATCCTTCGTGGAAAATCAAAACTTCATTATATACCCTAAGGATTTTTTTGAGTGCTTTCATTATCTTATAAGATTTCGAAATCCCAATCTTTACATTCATGCCTCTAAAGTAGGTATTGTAAGTTACCTCTTGGCTTTGAAGTTAGGATTTCCCACCAAATTTGCAGACTTGATGCAATATGCAGGATGGGTTCACGATTTAGGGCTAATCTTTATGCCTTTAAACATTCAAGATAGTTTTTTAAGGATCACGCTTAGTCAGGATAGTGGCTGGGGAAGAATATACAAACTACATCCTGTCGTGGGAGCAGAGATTTTAGGTAAGGTTCCAGCACTAAATGAGACTCCTGAAAATCTCACATGCATGATACTCTATCATCATGAAAATTGGGATGGCACAGGGTTCCCCAATGGTCTTAAAGGAAGAGAAATTCCAATTGGAGGTAGAATTTTGAGAATAGCAGATACCTTTGTCCGTCTCGTGGACAGCCCTCCTCGAGGAGAGGGGCTTGGTGTTAAAGATGCCCTTTTTGAGATACTCAAAGACTCTAAAAAAATCTTCGATCCACTCCTTGTGTCCTCCATGATTGAAATTGAGGATACCCTGTTAGTCTGGTTGGATTTAGTTGAAAAAGAGGCAGAAAAGGAAGTAGAAAAAATTCATTAGTGATAACCTTTATCGGAAAAAAGTTTATTGCTCGATTTATTCTTACGGGCAAAATGAATACCTATTAAAAAAAGACTTACCCAGGCTCTCATTGAAGTTAAGCTCAGTTAGAAATTAGGGAAAATCCACATTAATTTCCTTGTGGATCCAAGGACCTAAAGTGGTCAATAAAAGGGGGTTAACCAACAAAGAGGGAAAAATTTTCTATATTTAGCCTGCAAAAGATTAATAGCTGTAAAACAAAATTGGGAAAATTTTTCCTCCTTGAATTCAATTAAAGCCCAAAAAAAACGCGTTTTTTCGTTAGCTTTCAATTGGCATGATAGTTGATAATATTATTTTCAAGAACAATGAGGAGGAAGTGGTAAATGAGAGTTGCGATAGCAAATATAACAGGTTTCAATGGTGAGACAAAGGGGTTCTCCTATGTTCAGGGGAGTCAAATGCAAGATTTTTGGAACATTCTACTCTCTTATTTACAGCAAAAGTTTACTGCCAACTCTATGACCTTTGAACCTCAAAGAGGTTTTGGATCTTCCCCAGACTCTGCTCTACTGGAGGATTCCTTAGTAGAATTTGTAAGAACTGTTGACTATCCCATTTTGTATGACCTTGGATTCATCTCTAAGGAAAAGAATTTCTTAAAGGTTTCAGAGGTAAACTATGAGCATAGAGATAGGCTACCTTTTACTGAGGAGGCTCAGACATGGTTCTCACTCCTTCAATTTTTCGTTCAACTGGAAAGAGTGATAGAAGATGAAAGTTTACCTATGCAAGAGAAAAGATTTACCAATGTGTCTAATTTAATGGATAGTTTAAATCTAAGGGGTCTAAGAGAGCAACAAAGCCCAACTGAAGAGGCAAGTTTTATTCAGGGTTTAAATGCAAATAACAGGTTTAGCTCAATTGTAAATCCCCCTTGGGAAACATCCAAAGAAACCTTAAGAGCTCTAACCAACAATTTTATGTCAGCCCAAATTTCCCCTGAAAATTTAAGATCTAATGTTTTAAGTTTACCTTCTAATAAGCCTTCTCATAGAGAATTAATGGAAAGGGAGCTTGCCCAGATAGTTGAGGGAGACTTAGAGATAACTCTGGAGAGGCAATTTCATAAACCTATTAAACTTCAGAGCTCTATGGATAATCCATCAAAGGGTCAGTTAGAGTCGAGTAACTCACTTGCCATGAAATATTTGGATAGATTTCCTATTAACGAAACCTTGAAGGATTTTCTCAAGCCTTATTTGGAAAAGATCCTCAGGGAAGGATTACACCTTACCCGTGACGAGGTTGTAGTCTTAAAAACTCAATATGAGAGTCTTCCCCTGGAGGCTAAGTTAGAATTAACTAACTTGATAGAGAGTTTCAAAGAGAATTTGCAGCGAGTTACCTCCGAGAAATTGTTAACCACTTTAAAGGTTCCGGGAGGTATTGATGATTTAAGTTTTCCTTCTTCTCCAACTATCCAGGGTAGTTTTCCAGTAGAGATTGAGAAGGTTAAAGTTGACAAACCAGTGGGGGAGGGAAATCAGAGAGCTTTGTCCAATCTCTCAATAGAGAACTTTATCCACTATGTCAAAGAGTTAACCTTGAGAACCTTGCCCTCGGGAGAGAAAAGAGCTCTTCTTCATTTGGAACCGCCAGAACTTGGAAAAATGGAGATTCAAGTGAAGGTTCATGAGAGAGAGGTTGAAATTGTAGCCAAAGTAGAAAAAATCGAAACCCTTTCCCAGCTTCAACAGGAGCTCTCTCAGATAAAGACTCAGTTAGAGGATTTAAACTTAAGACTTAGAGAATTTCAGGTTTCTTTAGGGCTTTCCCTTGACAGAAGAGAAAGAGGGGAAGAAGATTCCTACACCTTAGAAAAAAGAAAAGAATTCAGAGAGGATGGAAAGGTTGATGAGCAGGCAAACATAGAGAGGTATTTAATCAACCATTCAGGCTATTTTTATCGTATTGTATAGGGGGTGATATGGTATGGCGGTAATAAATAAGGTTGAAAATAAAGCTAAGGAGCTTGCTGATTTTAATAGGGCCCCAAAGAAAGTGCTTGATAGAGAGGCCTTTATTAAGCTTTTCATAACTCAGCTTCAGTATCAAGATCCTATGAAGCCTATTGAAAATCACGAGATGGCTTTACAGTTAGCCTCCTTTAATCAAGTAGATCAACTCATGGGCCTGAATGAAAAGTTGGGGAAGCTTGTAGATCTCTATAAAGCTAACGAATATACTCTTCTCTCTAATTTAGTTGGAAAAGAGGTAAAGGTTGAGGGGCATACCATAAGGGTCGAACAGGGGCAATTCTTAGGGGGTGAATTTAAACTGGAAGAACCCGCCAATGTGGTGAACATAACTATTCGAGACAAACAGGGAAGAATTATCAAAAACTTCACTTTGCAGGGGTTACCTAAGGGAACACATAGTCTTGAGTGGGATGGAAGGGATAACCACGGAAATCAGGTGCCCGATGGTAATTACAGGATATCAATAACTGTGGGCTCAGGAGATACCCAAAGAAGCATCACACCCCTTGTAGTTGCAAGGGTAACAGGAGCAATACTTGGTGAAAAATCCTTTCTTAAGATAAATGAGGCAGAAGAAATACCTCTAAATCAGATAAAAGAAATCTATGGGAGGTAAGTTCCATGGGTTTGTTTGGCACCATGTTTATAGGCTATTCGGGGCTTTATAGTGACTCTATAGCTACCAAGGTCTCTGCGGATAATATTACAAATTTGAATACCGTAGGATTTAAAGGTAGTAGGACAGAGT
>JANXCE010000002.1 GCA_025059715.1 Caldimicrobium sp. | reverse complement strand
TGTATCGCCTTTGGAGTGGATTTGTTATAAATTTTATGAGAATTCCCCTCAGTCTAAAATCATATGGACTTATACAAGGTGGTTGACAAAAAAGAAAAATTTGTAAAAATTATTGGTAAACTTAAGAAACTAATACAAGGAGTTTTTATGGAATTTGGTATTTTAGAGGATTATGCAGTCAGAATGGTGCTTTATTTAGCAAAAAACCCCCAAAAGGTTGCCTCAAGAGCGGAAATAAGTAAGGCTATGGATATACCTATGAGTGTCTTGGCAAGAATAGGACAGACTTTAGAGAATGCAGGTATTGTGGAGATCCATCGAGGTAAAAAGGGAGGCTATCGCTTGAGGAGACCGCCAGAAAATATAACCCTCTTAAGTGTGTTAGAGAGTTTTGTAGGTAGAATTGCCATAAACAGATGTGTAGATAATCCTAATATCTGTCCCAGGGATGATAAATGCCCAGTAAATTTTGTCTGGAAAAATATAAATGAAAAATTTCGACAACTCCTTGAGATAGACTTTGCCTACATATTGAGCTTAGAAGAAAAACAGACTTCTTCTTAAATAGATGAAACACTTCTTTCTTATTAGGCACGGTCAAATTGAGGAATGTTATCGCGCTCTTTTTTATGGACAGATGGATGTTCCCTTATCAGTAGAAGGACAAAAGAAGTCTGAAGAATTAGTGGGCCAGTTAGTATCCCTTTCAATTAAGGGGATATTCTCAAGTCCTCTTAAAAGAGCTCTATATCCCGCTAAATTATTAGCGGAAAGAAAGGGCCTTACTTTAGAAGTTAGAGAGGAATTAAAGGAAATTGATTATGGAGAGTGGACAGGAAAACCAAGGGAAAGTATACATAAGGAAGCGCTTTTCTGGGAAAGATTTATAGATGATACCTTAGCTCCTCCAAAGGGAGAGTCTATAAGAGCCCTTAGGGATAGGGCTCGTATGTTTTGGCTCCATATCTTAGGTCTTAAGGAAGAGGGATTATATATTGTTTTTACTCACGGAGGCTTTATAAGGGCCTTTCTTTGTGAAATTTTAAACTTAAAAAGTTCTCTATTTTATGCCTTTGAATCCTATCATCTAAAGGGGCCACTTATTACCTTCTTCCAAGATGGTCAATTTGTGATTAGAGGGTTTAACTTCGAGGCTCAAACCTTAAAGCTTCTTTTAGAGACCTCTTACTGGTAAGCAGACTTTTAAACCTCTATGACAGAGAACCCCTCCCGGGAGGGGGACGGGAGGGGTATGATGTAGGGAGGGGGAGGAGGAAAGGGGAATTTACAGAGTAAGTTACAAAAAGCGTGCCTGTTAATCAATTACACAAATAGTGATGATGTTAGAGACAGAGATTATGTTATTGTTCCAAAAGGGACAAGGGTTTGTGCTATTTGGGGCAAGGGAATAGTTTTTTGGTTAGTTTTTTTGTTGATTTAAGAAGTGACAAGTGGGCATGTTTTTTGTTAAATTTTGAGTAACTTCAGTATAGAGGCATTTTATTAAAATAGAGGACAAAAGCCAAAAGGAGGTTATTTATGATAAACAGAAGAATTGTGTATAGTTTATGTTGTATGTGCACGGGAAGATGTCCTATTATGGTTGAGGTTGAAAATGAAGTAATAAAGCACATTTGGGGTAATCCCCATGTGTTTGGAGCAAAGAGTCTTTGTCCCAGAGGGGCAGCTGGAGTTGCCTTTGAGTATGATAATGAAAGACCTCAATATCCCATGATTCGTGATGGAGAGAGGGGATCAGGTCAGTGGCGTAGAGTAAGCTGGGACGAGGCCCTTGATTTTATAGCGGACAAACTAAAGGGGGTAATTGAAAAATACGGGGCTAGAGCTATAGCTCTTAGTGACAGGGGTGGACCGCACACAGAACTCCACAAGCTTTTTTTAAGAGCCATAGGGTCTCCTAACTACTTTACTCACCACGCCACTTGTTCTAACTCGGTGCATAATGCCCATATGAGTATTGCAGGGCATGCTCGCAATACAGTAAGCTATGATTACAAAAACTGCAAATATATGGTAGTTTTTGGCAGAAATCTCTTAGAGAGTTTAATCACTGGAGAAGCCAGAAATGTTATTGACATGATTAGCTCGGGTGGCAAGTTAGTATACATAGATGTGCGCTGGACTTATACCGCATCTAAAGCTTACAAGTTCTTTATGATAAATCCAGGAACAGATTATGCCCTTGCTTTGGCCCTCCTTAATGTAATTATAAATAATAATCTTTACGATGTAGATTTCGTTAATAAAAATGTAATAGGTTTGGATTATTTAAGAACCTTTATTCAGCCCTATACTCCATCCTGGGCAGAGAAAGAGACTGGAATTCCAGCGGAAGAAATAGTGAAAATTGCTCAGGAGGCTGCTGAAGCTAAGCCTTCAGTGATATTTCATCCCGGTTGGATGACTGCCTGGAATGAACAGGACTTTTATTTTAGAAGGGCTATCTACGCCTTAAATGCCTTGATGGGCAGTTATGAAGCAAAGGGGGGAATTGTAATTGCTAAAGGGGCAGCAGATGCCGGAGTAAAGATTAAACAACCTACCGCTCTTGCGCCAAAGGTTACTGAAGAAAGGTGTGATGGAGCAGGTTCAACCTATCCTTGGATTAGAGCTCAGTGGGGGCTACTTCAAAGGTTACCTGAGGTTATTGAGAGAGGAGACCCTTATCCGGTGAAAGCCTACATTGCCATGAGACACGATCCCCTGGCCTCTATGCCTGAACCTGAGACATGGATTAAAGCCTTTGAAAAGCTGGATTTAGTGGTTTCTATTGATGTAAATTGGAGTTGGACAGGCTGGTATGCGGATGTAATTTTGCCCGAATCCACTTATTTAGAAAGAACGGACAATGTTATTGTAAGAAGAGGACTTAGGCCCCAACTTGCCCTCAGGCAAAAGGTAATAGAGCCAAGATTTGATTCCAGAAGCAGGTTTCAGATCTTTAAGGCCTTAGCGGAAAGACTAGGGAAGGGTGAGTTTTTCCCCTGGAAAAATGAGATTGAAATGGTTAATTGGCAATTGGAAGGAACAGGCTTTACCTTTGAGGATTTTAGCCAAAGGGGAATCATAGATCTTACAAAGGAACCTATTTGGTATGATAGAAATAACCTAAAGTTTGACACTCCTTCTGGCAAGATTGAAATTTATTCGGAATTTCTTGAAAAAGCAGGTATCCCATCCTTTGCCCCTTATGAGAGACCTCAAACCCCTCCAGAAAATACCCTTAGACTAATTACGGGAAAAGTTGCTGTGCATACCCAGGGGAGAACCACAAGCAATAACCCTATTTTAAACGAACTAGTTCCTGAAAATCATCTATATATTCATCCCTCTTTTGCTAAAAAAATTGGAGTTAAAGATGGTGATTTAGTAGAAGTTTCAGCTAATGGAGTTAAGGAAAAGATAACAGTTAGGGTCTCCTCCCTGGTTCATCCAGAGATTGCCTTTATGTTACATGGCTTTGGAGATCCTGTGCCCCTGAGAACAAGATCCTATGGAAAAGGAGCAAGCGATGTAAGGCTCATGCAAGGAAAATTAAAGGTATCCATTGGAGGTAACTGTCCTCTCTTTGAGACATTTATAAGTATCAAGAAAGCTCAGTGAGGAGGGCATACGATGAGCAAATACGTTATAACTCAAGATCAAAAAAGATGTATTGGTTGTTTAGCCTGTGTAGTGCATTGCAAGGTGGAAAACGATGTTACTTTGGGAGCTCGTTTTTGCGACATACTTCCTGTGGGGCCTAAGGATATAAATGGGGTTCCCCGGATTCTTTTTGTTTATTTAAATTGTTTTCACTGTGAGGAGGCCTTTTGCATGAAAGCCTGTCCTACTGGTGCGATGACCCGAAGAAATCAGGACGGAATAGTCTATGTTAGAGAGGATCTTTGTATTGGTTGTAAATCTTGTATTAAAGCCTGTCCTTGGGGGATTCCTCAGTGGAATTCTAAGACTGGTAAGGTTTTTAAATGTCATCTTTGTATGCATAGAATTGATCAAGGACAGAGGCCTGCTTGTGTTGAAGGTTGCACAACCTCATGTTTGACCTTTACCGTGCCTGAAGAAGCTACCCAAAAGACAAGACAGCTCTATGCGGAGCGTATTGCGGAGAATCTAAAGGCAATGCTTTGGTAGAGGGAGAATTTTTATGGAGCTTATCTGGGGAAAAATTGATGAGCTTATTAATTGGGCACGAGCAGGCTCTATCTGGCCGGTAACCTTCGGGCTTGCCTGATGTGCCATTGAAATGATGGCTGCAGGTGCGGCCCGTAATGATTTGGATCGCTTTGGTATAATCTTTAGAGCGTCACCTAGACAGGCAGATTGTCTTATCGTTGCAGGAACTCTTACTTATAAAATGGCTCCTATTCTAAGGAGAGTTTATGACCAGATGAGTTCACCTCGATGGGTAATAGCAATGGGAAGTTGTGCTTGTTCGGGAGGTGTATTTAGAACCTATGCCACTGTTCAAGGGGTAGATGAAATTGTTCCCGTAGATATTTATGTGCCAGGATGTCCGCCAAGGCCTGAAGCACTCATTGAGGGGTTATTAAAGCTAAGAAAGAAAATTCGTGAAGAAAAAAGGAGTTGGGGTCCCTATGTTAGAAAAGAGCTCAATTACTAAGGACCAAATCTTTTCAACTGAAGATCCCTTTTTTTCGCCCTTTGTGATCCAAATGGGCCCTCAGCATCCCTCCACTCACGGAGTTTTAAAGTTAAATCTGGTTCTTGAGGGGGAAAGGATCGTAGATTGTGAGCCAATCATTGGATTTCTCCATAGGGGTTTAGAGAAACTTGCGGAAAATCTTACTTATACTCAGGTGCTTCCTTTAACGGATAGATTGGACTATATAAGTGCTATGAATAATAATACTGGATATGCCTTAGTTGTAGAGCGAATTTTAGGTATTGAACCTCCACCGCGAGGTAAATACTTAAGAACGATGGTTTGCGAATTAGCCAGAATTGCAAGTCATCTTCTATGGTTAGCTACTCATGCTTTAGATATCGGCGCTATGACCGTATTTTTATACTGTTTTCGTGAACGAGAACGAATTCTTGATTTCTTCGAAGATATTTGCGGAGCACGCTTGACGGTAAGCTATCCTAAAATAGGGGGGGTGCGTTTAGATGTAGAGGAAAGGACCTTAGAGGAAATTTACAACTTCATACCAGTGATGGAGAGGAGGATTGAAGAGTATGAGGGATTACTTTCAGATAATAGAATTTGGCTTGATAGAACTGTGGGGGTTGGAGTAATAAGTGCTAATGAGGCTTTGGCTTATGGACTGACAGGCCCCTCTCTTAGGGGAAGTGGAGTTCCCTACGATGTTAGAAAACATTTTCCCTATGATGCCTATGGTGAAGTTGATTTTGAAGTGCCTGTGGGCACAAGGGGTGATACTTATGATAGATATTGGTGTAGACTTCAAGAAATGAGACAATCTCTAAAAATTATAAAACAATGCATTGAAAGACTTCCTGAAGGACCTGTTTGTGCAGAGCTTTCTCCCGATCTGGATATGCCCTCTTTTAAAAGGGCTTTCAGAGCGGAGGCTTGGGGAGAAAGTAGTTTCATTGCCTTTTTAAATGAATCTGTGGAGCTAATTCCCAAGGGGGAACTCTACTCCGCTGTAGAGGGGGCTAAAGGTGAACTCGGATTCTATCTTGTAAGTGATGGCTCTGGAAGACCCTATAGATTACATATACGAACCCCCTCTTTTGTGCATATCTCTGCTATACCCAAACTAGCCAAAGGGCATTTTCTTGCCGATTTAATAACTATAATAGGAACTCTGGATATTGTGATGGGAGAGTGTGATCGATGAGAAGAAAACTTTACTATATCTTATTTAAAGATCTTCTGGGAGGCCTCTTAATTACGCTTAAGACTCTTTTTAAAAAGCCAGTTACCGTGCAATATCCTCGGGAATCGGTAAAAATTTATCCCTCCTTTCGAGGAAGACATGCTCTGGTAAGGGATCCAGAAACTGGACTGTCTAAATGTGTTGCCTGTTTAAAGTGTGTTCAGGTATGTCCTTCAAGGTGTATTAAGGTTACCTATGAAGAGGATGTAAATGGGGCACGAAAACTGTTAAATTATGAATTAGAAGCTTTACGCTGTATATACTGTGGTTACTGTGAAGAGGTTTGTCCAGTCGGAGCTATAGTCCTCACAGAGTGGTTTGAATATTCTGATACAAATAGAGAATCTTTCCTTTTTGATAGGGAAAGGTTGCTCCTTAACTGGGATGAGTTTGTGAAAAAATATACGAATAATGTTTATACTAATAAATTTTGGGATTTAAGGGGAGTGCCAGAGGTTAATAAACCTGCTTTAAAGAGGTTAGGAATTCAGGTGAATTTGCAAGTCTTAAAAGATAGGGGTTAAGCGGTGTCAGCGGATATATATGTGGTCGAAAAATATTTACCAGTATTTGTAATGCTTGTCATTGCGACATTCTTTGCAGTTGGGGGATTAATTTTTGGATCTCTGGTTAGACCTAAAGTTTATTATTTAGAGAAACTTAAACCTTATGAATGCGGTAATGAACCAAGTGGTCTTCCCTGGCAAAGAATTGCTATTCGCTATATTCCTATTGCTATACTTTTTGTGGTTTTTGATGTAGAAATAGCTTTTGTGTACTTGTGGGGAGTTTCCTTTTCTCAAATTTCTGCTATGGGGCTTTTTGGAATGACGGTTTTTATTACCCTAATATTTATAGGGTTTTTGTATGACCTAAAGAAAGGATACTTAGATTGGACTCAATTTTAATTTTTCATGGAGAATTTTTATGGAGAAATCAAAGTCGCTAACGGATGTTTTAGAAAGAATTAGGGCAAGAATTGGAGAGAATATTCTTGAAGTAGGTGAATTTAGAGGTCAAACTTTCGTAGTGCTTAAGGATAAAAACTATATTAAAGATTTAATTAAGCTTCTAAGGGAGGAAGGTTTTAATCACTTACAAACTCTAACCGCAGTAGACTATTCCTCTTTAAACAAACCAAAGAGATTTGAGGCTGTTTATCAGTTATATAGTATTTCCCATAAATTGTCCCTTCGTATAAGAGTTCCCCTTGAGGATGGAGAAGGTATTGAAAGCATAGTAGAGGACTTCCCTTCAGCTAATTTTTTTGAACGGGAGGTTTACGATTTATTTGGGATATCCTTTATCGGGCATCCTAATTTAAAACGAATCTTACTTCCCGAGACATGGGAGGGGCATCCATTAAGGAAGGATTATCCCCTTGAGCCAGAAGAAAAGCCGCAGGAATTTAAGTCCTTGGTTGAGTTAAAGGAGAGACTTGCACGCCATGATATCAAGTGAGAGCATATTTTATTTAGCAGTCCAATCCATCATAAAGGGCCTTCTGATTCTTGGAATTATACTTTTCCATGCTGCTTATACTGTATATGCGGAAAGAAAGATAATTGGACGAATTCAGGCGAGACTTGGTCCTCGTGAGGTTGGGCCCTTTGGGTTGCTCCAACCCCTTGCGGATCTAATTAAGCTTTTGACAAAAGAGGATATTATTCCCCAAGAAGCCGATAAGTTTTTGTTTAAGGTAGCTCCAGTTATTGTTATTGTAACTTCCCTTGCAAGTTTAAGTGTTATTCCCTTTCATCCTGAATTTATTTTAGCGGATGTTCATGTGGGGGTTCTGCTTGTTTTAGCCTTTGCTGGAATAGGCGTTTATGGAATAATCCTCGGTGGTTATGCCTCTGGTTCTAAGTATTCCCTTTTGGGGGGGCTAAGATCAGCAGCCCAGATGTTAAGCTATGAAATACCCCTTACTTTAAGCTTAGCAGGAATAATTTTAGCTGCTGAGTCTTTTAAACTGAAAGATATAGTAGAAGCTCAAATCAATTCTCCTTTTGGAATGAACCTCTTTCCTCAGGTGCTTGGTTTTTTTGTTTTCTTAGTTTGTGCCTTTGCGGAAACCAACAGAGCTCCCTTTGATTTACCAGAAGCGGAAAGTGAGTTAGTAGCAGGTTATATGACAGAGTATTCGGGATTTCGTATGGGCTTATTTTACCTTGCAGAATATATTTCTATGTATGTAATGGCTCTATTAATTTCCCTTTGTTATTTTGGAGGATGGGGTCTACCTCTTTGGTTAACTAATTTACTCCCTTTCCTAAAAGTTATTCCGCCTACCTTGATCCTTCTTTTAAAGGTCTATTTTTTCATGTTCCTATTTATCTGGGTGAGAGCAACTTTTCCAAGATATCGTTTTGATCAGTTAATGGGAATTAGTTGGAAGATATTGATACCCCTGAGTCTTCTAAATCTCCTTGTAGTATTTGCTTTTAAATTGTTAGGTATGGGGTAAGAAAATGGATTTAATAAAGGGGCTATTTTTATACTTTGCCTTGGTAATTCTTTTTTCCGCTATTTTGGGATTAAAGCAGAGGAATCCTGTTAAAGGATTACTTTGGATTTTACTTATGTTTCTCCACATAGGAGGCCTCTATTTACTTTTAAATGCAGAATTCCTTGCTGTGGTTCAGATTATTGTATATGTAGGGGCAATTTTAGTGCTATATCTAATTATGCTGATGATTTTAGAAGTAAAGGAAGAGGAAAGGACTATGAGTTTTCTTAGTGATTGGCAAGCCAGGATATGGGTAACTCTGGTTTTAACCTTCTTCTTCCTTTTTGGCGTTTTAACTTATAGTCCTATTCATAAAAAAGAGCCCCCTTCTTTAGAAGTTGAAAAATTGGTGGAAGGTAAACTTTTGGGTAGGCTTCTCTTTGAGGACTATGTTTATCCGCTTATTATCCTCGGTTTTTTATTATTAGTCCCCCTTCTTGGTATTGGACTTATCTTTGCAAGGAGAAAGTAAGATGAGTCTTTTAAAGGGATATTTGGTTTTAGGTCTCACTCTTTTTGGTATTGGATTGATTGGATTTATAACCCGAAGAAACATTATTATGATGCTCATATCAATTGAGATAATGTTGAATGCGGTAAACATTAAACTTGTAGCTTTAAGTTACTACATATTAGATTTAAGAGGCCAAGTTATGGCCCTTTTTATTATGGGTTCCGCTGGTGGAGCAGTAGCGGTTGGGTTAATAATTTTGATTATGATATATAGAAATAGGAAGACCGTAGATGTGGAAAAGTATGACCTTTTGAGGGAAAAGTGATATGAGTTTAGAGGTTCAGACTTCAGTATTACCTTTGATTGCAGTTTTATCTTCCGCCTTAGCGATTCCCTTTATTGTGTGGATAGGAGAGAGAAATCCTAATTTAAGGGAAGCGGTATCAGTATTTGCAGGGATTATAAAGTTTATCGCGGTATTATCTATGGTTCCTTCCGTAATTTCTGGAAAGATTCTTGAGTGTCACATTGTGACCCTTTTGCCTAATATGGACTTAAAATTTCGGGTAGATGCCTTGGGGTTAGTTTTTGCTCTTGGTGCTTCTTTCCTTTGGATTCTTACAACTTTTTACTCTATAGGATACATGCGGGGGCATCAAGAGAAGAAGCAGACACGCTATTATAGTTGCTTTGCAGGAGCTCTTTCCTCTACTATGGGTATTGCCTTTGCCTCAAATCTTTTTACGCTCTTTCTTTTTTATGAAATTCTTACTTTTACTACTTATCCTTTGGTTGCACATCATGAGGATGCAGAAGCTAGAGCTGGAGGTCGAAAATATGTATTGTATCTCGTAGGATCTGCTAAATTGTTCTTAATCGCAGCTATTGTGCTTGTGTATCTTCTTACTGGGACTTTGGAGTTCAGAAATGGAGGAATTATTGAGGCTCAGGTTTTAGAAAAAAATAAGGGACTGTTAAATCTTCTTTTTATAATGTTCTTATATGGCTTTGCTAAAGCGGCGGTCATGCCTCTTCATGGTTGGCTCCCTGCAGCAATGGTTGCTCCAACTCCCGTCTCCGCACTACTCCATGCGGTAGCGGTCGTAAAATCAGGTGTCTTTTCAGTTTTGAGAGTGATCCTACATATCTTTGGCTTAGAAAGTTTGAAGGTTTTACCCGCAACAGATATAGCTCTTTTAATGTGTGCCTTTACAATTACCGTAGGATCAATCATTGCATTAACAAGAGATAACCTAAAGGCTCGTTTAGCATATTCCACTATAAGTCAACTCTCTTACATAATTTTAGGAGCTCTATTGCTAACTGAAGAGGGAATTCTTGGGGGTATTCTTCACATAACAAATCATGCCTTTGCTAAAATTACTCTCTTCTTTTGCGCTGGCTCTCTCTATGTGTGTGCCCATAAAACCTTAGTGAGCGAACTTGATGGAATAGCAAAAAGGCTTCCCATAACAATGGTAGCTTTCACTATTGGAGCCTTAGCCATGATAGGTATGCCTCTTTTTAATGGTTTCATTAGTAAATGGTATCTGCTTGTTGGAGCAGTAGAAGCCCAAAACCTGTGGATCCTAATGATCCTTCTTTTAAGTTCCCTATTAAATGCAGGTTATTTTTTGCCCATCATTTACAGAGCTTATTTTAAGGACTTTCCTCAAGGAAGGTTCAACAAGATGCACCATACACACCATGATATCAGGGAAAATCCCTTCATGGCTGGAGTGCTTCTAATTACTTCAATACTAACGATTCTTACTGGAATATATCCTCAACCCCTAATCTCTTTAGTGGAGGTGGTTCTCAAATGAAGGAAATAGAAGAAGAAAGAGAAAGGATGATTTTAAAACATGACCCCTGGCCAGGTTATAGAAAAATCTTTTGGATAGTCTTTATTTTGGCAATTATTTATCTTTTCTCTATCATTTTACTGGGCTACAATCCCCATCGTTAAAGGAGAAAGGAGGGCTACAACATGGAAGAGAAAAAGAGTGAAAAGATCTATTTCTTTGACAAGAAAGAAAATGTTAAGAAATTTCTATATGGGTTTTATAGTCTTTTGGTTCTCCTGGTGATAATTGACCTATTTATTGAAAAACATCCCTTCTTTGGATTTGATGGATATCCCTCTTTTTTTGGTGCTTATGGATTTGTAGGATGTGTTCTTTTAGTGCTTGCAGCCAAATATATCTTAAGGCCCCTTGTTATGAGGAAGGAGGACTATTACGATGAGTAATTTTCCACCGCAACTAATTTTGATTTTAGGCACGCTTTTAATTCCACTATTTAATGGTTCTATAAGAAGAATTATTCTTTTATTTATTCCTCTTTTAACTCTAATATACATTTTTTTGTTACCTAAAGGTATTTATCATAGCATTACAATATTAGATTATACTTTAACTTTTACGAGATTAGATAATTTTTCTTTACCCTTTGCCTATATCTTTTGCATATTTACTCTTTTAGCCACAATTTTTGGGTTGCATGTGAAAGATTCTTTTTTGTTAATAAGTGCTTGGATTTATGCTGGGTCAGCCTTAGGGGTAGTATTAGCGGGGGACTTTTTAACTTTATTTCTCTTTTGGGAAATAAAAGCGCTAAGCGGTGCTCTTTTAGTATGGTTAGGTAGAACTAAGCGCTCTCTTCAAGCGGGAATGAGATACCTAATGGTTCATATTTTTGGTGGGCTTTTACTTTTGGGTGGAATAATACTTCGATATAGAGAAACAGGTAGCCTTGTGTTTGAATACATAGGATTGCAAGGTTTGTCAGATTTACTGATTCTTCTCGGCTTTGGATTGAACGCAGCCTTTCCTCTCTTACATGCTTGGGTTCCTGATGCTTATCCTGAGTCGACGGAGACAGGGATTGTCTTTTTGTCTGCCTTCACTACAAAAGCAGCTGTTTATGCCTTAGCAAGAGGTTTTGCTGGTGTTGACCTACTCATATATATTGGCGTGGTGATGACAGTTTTTCCTATTTTTTATGCAGTCATTGAGAATAATTTAGTGAGAGTTCTTTGTTACAGCTTAATTAACCAAGTTGGTTTTATGGTAACAGGCATAGGCTTAGGGACGCCTTTATCTATAAATGGTGCAGTTGCTCATGCCTTTTGTAATATCCTCTTTGAAGGATTACTACTTATGACCATGTGTGCGGTGTTGTATAGGACAGGTAAGATCAATGCCACAGATTTAGGTGGTTTATATAAAACCATGCCTTGGACAACACTATTTTGTATAATTGGGGCAGCCTCTATTTCGGGAGTTCCCCTTACCAACGGATTTGTAAGTAAGCCCATGATTGTATTAACTGCTGGAGAGGAGGGATATTTACTTGTTTGGATTGGACTATTATTTGCTTCCGCTGGTGTTTTCCATCATGCAGGTATTAAAATACCCTTCTTTGCCTTCTTCAGCCATGACTCAGGTCTTAGACCCAAGGAAGCTCCACCTCACATGTTATTTGCGATGGCGGTTATGGCTTTTCTTTGTCTTCTCATTGGGATCTATCCACCACTCCTTTATGATATTTTGCCCTTTAAGACTAATTTTAATCCCTTCACAGGTGCCTTGATCATCGAGCAAGTCCAATTGCTTGCCTTTGGAGCCTTAGCTTTTACCCTTCTCATACTCTCGGGTTTATATCCTCCAGAGATGCGGAGTACTAACCTTGATGCGGATTGGTTCTATAGAAAGGGAGCTAAGGTTTTTTTAAGATTTGCGGAAAAAGTTATAGCAAGGATTGATTATGATTACATCAACGAAGCTTATCAGAAGCTCATTGTAAGAGGTATTTTGACTATATCTACAAAACTTAAAACCTTTGATTTTCAAGGAGTTGATGGAGTATATCACGGCTTATCAAATAATACCCTGAGTCTAAGTGAGGGTTTTAAGTTACTACAAAGAGGTAAAATCTCTGATTATGCGCTCTTTATGTTAATAGGGCTGATTATTTTTTTTATAATGGTAACCCTTTTTATTATATGGTAGCAGGGAGTGAGGTTATATGAACGAACTTTCTATTCCCCTTCTATCAATTCTTATCTTTTTCCCGTTGATCGGTGCCTTTGTCATATTCTTTCTTAAGAGGGAGATCCACATTAAATTGGTTGCTCTTATAACTACACTGGTTAATTTTCTTTGGGGTGTTTTTCTTCTCTATCATTTTGATAAAAATAAAGGAGAATTTCAGTTTATTGAAGATTATGTATGGATTGAGACGCTGGGAATAAGTTATAAGATTGGTGTGGATGGAGTGAGTGTCCTTTTTGTAGTTTTATCTCTTATTATAAGTATATTTTGTGTTCTTTGTTCATGGAATGCTATAAAGGAGAGAGTGCGAGACTTTTATGCCCTGATCCTCATCACTGAAACTATAATGATTGGTGTTTTTTGTGCTCTTGATCTTTTTCTCTTTTATGTCTTTTGGGAGGCATTACTTATTCCTATGTTCCTATTAATAGGGGTGTGGGGTAGTAGTCAAAGAATATATGCCTCGGTAAAATTTGTTCTTTTCACAATTGCAGGAAGTGTTCTAATGCTCATAGGCATAATGTCACTTTATTTTATGGGCGGCAGAACCTTTGACATCCTTGAATTGCAAAGGATTTCCTATCCGGTAAAGTATCAGCTTTGGTTATTCTTAGCCTTCTTTGCAGCCTTTGCTATAAAAGTGCCCATGTTTCCCTTTCATACCTGGCTTCCTGATGCTCATACAGAGGCTCCCACCGCAGGATCAGTTATCTTAGCAGGAATTTTATTAAAGGTTGGTGCCTATGGTTTTATTAGATTTTGTTATCCCCTATGTCCAGAGGCGATAATCCTCCTAAAGCCCTATTTACAAGTTCTCTCAATAGTGGCCATAATTTACGGTGCCTTCGTAACATTAATGCAAACAGACATCAAAAGACTTATTGCCTATTCCAGTATAAGCCACATGGGTTATGTAACCTTAGGAATTTTTACCGCTAACAAGTTTGGAATTGAGGGTGCAATACTACAGATGATAAATCACGGAATAGTAACCGGAGCTCTCTTTATGTGGATAGGATCAATCTATGAAAGATTTCATACAAGAGAGATAGTAAAATATGGAGAACTGGGAAGGTATCTCCCTGGATTTACCTCAGCCTTAGTAATTTTTTCTGCTGCAGCCATAGGATTTCCAGGGACTAACTCCTTTGTAGGTGAATTTTTAATTACCTTAGGTGCCTTCAAAGATAATATTATTATGGGTTTTACTCTCGTCTTGGGATTTCTTCTTGGCGCTTCTTACATGATTTGGCTATTTTACCGAGTCTCTGTATTGGAGTTACCTTCAGACATAAAAGAAGAGTATATAAAGAAAGATACCTTTAAAGATGTTGATTTCCGCGAGGCAATCATGTTTGCTACACTCGTAGTTCTTATTTTCCTCATAGGATTAAAACCTCAAGTAGTATTAAGTTATCTTACCATTAGTGTAGAGCATATTATGGCTTATCTCTGGAAGTAAGTTGGGATAAGGAGGCTAATTTATGGATTTTACACCTCTATTACCAGAGATTATTCTGAGTTTGTCAATCGTTTTTTACTTTATAGTAGGCTTTTTTCTACGGGACAGAAAGAGTCATTCGTTATTTGTTTGTTTAATTTCTCTCTTAGTTCTTTTCTCTATTCCCTTTTCCGAGGGCGCTTTATTTAAAGGTTTTTTCATTGCAGATACTTTGAGTCAAAGTCTTAAATTTATTTTT
The DNA here is from genome assembly GCA_025059715.1 of Caldimicrobium sp. Lineage (GTDB taxonomy): Bacteria > Desulfobacterota > Thermodesulfobacteria > Thermodesulfobacteriales > Thermodesulfobacteriaceae > Caldimicrobium. The sequence continues at coordinate 73,195 of JANXCE010000002.1, read as the reverse complement.
GTTATAACTTTGTTATATGTAGTAATATTTTCATATGATTATAGTTTAGTAAAGGATAGTCTATATTTTGAATATGTTATACTTCTTATGCTTAGTGTTTTAGGTATGATGTTTGTGGTGTCTTCTCGGGAATTGATGTCGCTTTTTTTAGCAATGGAATTTATGTCTCTTTGTTTATATCTTTTAGCGGGTATTGTCTTTACTGATGTAAGATCTAATGAAGCGGCATTGAAGTATTTTTTGTTAGGTAGTATGGCTTCAGTGTTTTTTCTCTTAGGAATGGCAATAATCTATGGGCAGACTGCCACAACATACTATGCCCAGGTTATGGGTTTTTTAGAAAAGATGTCCGGGAACCAATATTACTTGGTTTGTGGGATATTAGCTTTAATTTTGGCTTTAGCCTTTAAAGCAGGGTTAGCACCCTTTCATCAGTGGTCACCTGATGTGTATGAGGGAGCTCCAACTCCTATTACAGCCTTTTTTTCTGTAGCTCCTAAGGCAGCTGCATTGGGAGCACTCATGCGTCTCTCTTTAGAAGCCCTTTATCCCGTAAAATACCTTTATCAACCTGTTTTAATTCTAATAGCTCTTTTGACAATCTTAATAGGGAATATCTTGGCTTTAAGGCAAGTAAATATGAAAAGACTGCTTGCTTATTCTTCTATTGCTCATGCGGGATATGTCCTTTTAGCTATTATTGCTTTCAAAGAGAGTGGACTCAAAGCTCTTTTATTTTACTTTTGGGTATATGCCTTTATGAATCTGGGAGCTTTCGCAGTGGTTTTGGCTCATCCAAAAGGTGAAGATTTAGAGGAATATCGCGGATTTTACAAGGTAAATCAATTTTTAGCTTTTACTATGTTAGCCTTTCTCTTTTCATTAGCGGGGATTCCACCCTTTGGAGGCTTTGTAGCTAAATATCTCGTATTTCAAAGCTTGGTTGAAGCAGGCTTGATTTGGGTCGCAGTGATTGCTATAGTGTTTAGTATTCCCTCTGTATATTACTATCTGAGAATAGGAATTAAGATGTTTTTCATCGAAAGAGAAGAGATATTTTATCTAACCTCCAATGTTCAGATGAAATTAATAGTTATCCTTTCGGTTTTGGGGACAATCCTTACTGGACTTTGGCCTTATCTTGTTTTTCTTTTCTTTTAAGAAGATTATATCTCTTAAGTTTTGTTAAGAGTTGTTTCCTTGATATGCCTAAGTATTCCGCAGTTTTGGTTTGATTCCAATTATGCTTTTTCAAAGCCTCTAAAATGACCTCTTTTTCGATTTCAGGAAGACTGAGGGAATGCTTGGTTGAGCTCTCTTTACCTTGCTCTTCGCTATTATTGAGAGATAAATCAAAATTTTTTAGGTAATTAGGCAGGAGATCTTCTGTGAGATATCCCTCTTTAGCTAATACCAAGACTCTTTCTATAACGTTAATAAGTTCTCTTACATTTCCTGGCCAATTGTAGCTCAAAAGACATTCTAAAAATTTTTTAGAAAATCCCTTAAAGGGACGACCTAATTCCTGGGCCTTTAACTTAAGAAAGTGTTCAAGGAGTAGAGGTAAATCTTCCTTTCTTTCTCTGAGAGGAGGAATTTCAATAATGAGGGTATTTAACCGAAAATATAGATCTGCTCTAAAGTTTCCTTTTCTTACTTCTTCCTCTAAATTCCTATTTGTAGCTGCTATTATTCGCACATCCGCTTTTAAAAACTTGGTTCCCCCTACTCTGAGGAAGGTCTTTTCTTGAATAAAGCGCAAAAATTTTTTTTGTAATGGTAAAGGCAATTCCCCGATTTCGTCTATAAAAAGAGTTCCACCATCGGCAAGCTCTACTAATCCCTTCTTAAAATGAACTGCCCCTGTGAAGGCACCTTTTTCATACCCAAAAACCTCACTTTCAAAAATAGTCTCCTGGAGAGTAGTACAATCAAGGGTTATAAAGGGACCATTTCTGCGAGGGGAAAGTTGATGGATAACTCTAGCTAAAAGTTCCTTTCCTGTTCCGGTCTCCCCTACTATAAGAACATTGCAGTTAGTTTCTGCTATGGTGGGCAAGAATTCCTTGATTCTCCTTATGGGTTTACTATTTCCCACAAAGAAAGATACAACTTCCTCCGAACTATCCACGGGAAGGGATAGACTTTCAGATATTTCATTTAAGATGGAGCAAAGACAGTTTTTATCGAGATCAGTGGTCAGGAAATATTGAACTCCTTTAGTGAAAAATTTAACCGCTAAATCTACATTTTGAGGGGCATTGGTAATGATTATTTGTAAATTGGAGTAATTTTTTTTAAGCCTTTCTACAAAGGAGAGAGTATCTTGGCCATAACTTTCATAATCAATTATAACAATATTACTCTTGTCTGCCTGAAGAAGAGGCTGAATGGTTTCGAAATTTAGCAGTTCAAAGAGATAAAATTCTCCTTTTTTCCTTTTAAATATTTCTTCGAAGCAAAGATATATATTACAATCTTCTTTTTTAGTAAAGACAAAAAGTCTCATTTTTCGCTGTAAGCTATTTTTATCTCCGGAAAGGTTTCTTTAAAAATGTCCAAAAGCCCCAAATTAAAGGGTAATTTGAAACCATTTGTTTCAAAGGTAACTGTAGCATCGGGATATTGTAAAATAAATCTTATTGGTAGGGAATTCTCATCTTCGTTTTTACAGAATTCCTTGAGTTGTCTGAGAAAGTCCTCATGAACTAAGGTATGGGGTAACAAAATCTTAAATAGGCCCTCTTTAAAAAATTTGGAGTCTTCAAAAGAGGCTAAGTCCTCAATTATTAAATTTACATTCTCTTCTTCTACCTCTAATTCACCTTTGAACCAGAGGGGATGAGAATCCTTTAAGAGATTTAGATATTCCTTGTAAAGATCGGGAAAAAGGATGGCTTTAATAGAGGCAAATTCGTCTTCCAGTTTTAGAATAGCCATTTTGTTACCATTTTTGGTAGTCTTTAATTTGATTTCCGTAATTAAGGCGGATACTATAATTTTTTCGCCACTTCGGGACTGTTTTAGGTTTTCTAAGTTGTGTGGGGTAAAAATTTTAATAAAGGGGCGATATTTCCTTAGAGGATGATCGGAAAAATAGAATCCCAAGGCTTCTCTTTCATAGGCAAGTTTTTCCTCACTACTCCAGGGAGGAATTTCTTCTAATTTAAGGGTTGAAGTTAAATTGATGGGCAGAAGGGTATTTTGACCGAAGAGCAAGGCACCCTTTTTTTCTTGAGAAAAGCTCAGTATTTTAGAAAGATTTCCCAGTAATTTGGCCCGATTATCTTCTAATCTATCAAAAGCCCCAGCTTTAATGAGAGCCTCTATGGTTTTACGATTTACCTTCTGGGTATCCACTTTTTGACAAAAATCTATAAAATCTCTAAAGGGTCTCTTTCTTATTATCTCTTGGACTGCCTCTTCACCAACATTTTTAACTGCTTGTAGGCCCATCCTTATTGCACCATCTTCCACTGAGAAACCTGCAGCACTTAAGTTTATATCAGGAGGTAATAGGGAAATTCCCATCTTATTAGCTAAAGTAAGATACTTACTTACTTCCTCGCTCTTATTTATTTCATAAGTCAATATAGAAGCAAGGAAATAGAGAGGAAAGTGAGCCTTTAAATAGGCAGTTTGATAGGATAAGAGGGCATAAGCTGCAGAATGACTTTTATTGAATCCATAATCCGCAAATTTTTCCATTAAGTCAAAGACTTTTTCTGCGATATCCTTAGGGATGTTTCGCTTTACCGATCGTTCCACAAAGTCTGTTTTGAGTTGCTGCATGAGTTCTTTGTCTTTCTTTCCCATGGCTCTTCGCAGAAGATCAGCCTCCCCCAGGGTATAGCCTGCAAAGGCACGGGCAATCTCCATAACCTGTTCTTGATAAACAATAACTCCATAAGTTTCTCTGAGTATGGGTTCAAGTAGGGGATGAAGATATTCCGCTTTTCTTCTTCCGTGTTTTGTCTCAATGTATTGGTCTACTAAGCCTCCTTTTAGAGGTCCTGGTCTATAAAGTGCAAGAACTGCTACAAGATCGTTAAAATCTGTAGGTTTCAATCGTTTAAGTAATTCCTTCATTCCTTCAGATTCTAACTGAAAGATTCCCTCTGTTTCTCCTTGTTGAAGCAAACTAAAGGTTTTTTTATCATCCAGGGGGATATTGTTTATATCCAATTCAATTCCTTCATACTCTTTAAGAGCCTTAACAGTAATATCAATGATGGTTAAAGTTTTTAGACCTAAAAAATCAAATTTTATTAGTCCCAAATTTTCGCAGGCTTTCATGTCAAACTGAACAAGTAACTCCTCTTCATCGCCTCTCATGAGAGGAACTATTTCATCGAGTGAAAGGGGACTTATAATAACTCCAGCAGCGTGTTGACTAACATGACGAGGAAGCCCTTCTAATTTCACAGCTAATTCGAAGAGTTCCTTTATCTTGGGATTATTCTTCAGTAGTTCCTGAATTTCCGGTCTTTTCATCTCTTCCGAAAGTGATACCTCAGGCCCAGGGGTGATCATCTTAGCAATGGGATCTATTTCCTTCGGTTTAAAGCCTAAAGCTCTGCCTACATCTCTAAGGACTTGTCTTGCTTTTAGCTGGCCAAAGGTAGCTATTTTAGCCAGGTGTTTTTCTCCATATGTTTGTTTTACATACTCAATAACTTTATCTCTACCTTCCATGCAGAAATCCACATCAATGTCAGGAAGACTGGGTCTTTCTCTATTCAGGAAGCGCTCAAAGAGAAGACCAAAGCGTAAAGGATCGAGATTGGTAATACCGAGGGCATAACTAACTAAGGAACCCGCTGCAGACCCTCTTCCTGGCCCCACGGGAATGCCCTGTTTTTTAGCCCAACTACAAAAGTCAGCAACTATAAGGAAATAACCTGCATAACCTTTTTCTATGATCACCTCAAGTTCCATCTCCAGTCTCTGTCTATATTCCTCTTCATTAGTAAAAAGTTCACCCTTTTCTTTTAGCGTTCTTAGGCGTTCTTCTAATCCTTCTTTTGCTTTTTTTACTAAATAACTAACCTCGTCTTCTCCGGGAGGGAGTTTTGCCTTTGGAAATAGTGGATTGCCCAGTTTTAATTCAAGATTTATCTTTTCGAAAACTTCCATAGTATTACTTAGAAGTTCCGCTGGTAGGTCTTCAAATCGTCTTTTCATTTCTTCTGAATCAGCAAAGAAAAGGTCTTGGGTGTTAAATTTAAAGCGGTCGGGATCACTTAAGCGGTGCCCTGTCTGAATGCAGAGAAGAACCTCGTGAGCTAAGGCATCCTCTTTATTTAAGTAATGGCAATCCGCAGTAGCAACAGCCTTGATTTTAAGTTTTTCGCCTATCTCTAGTAATCCGATGTTAATCTTTTCCTGTTCAGGTAGGCCGTTTCTCTGAATTTCTAAGTAAAAATCTTCTCCAAAGATGTCCTTGTACCACTTAGCTACCTCTATGGCTTTGTCAAAATTGCCTTTTAGGATTAACTGAGGTATTTCTCCCTCTATGCAGGCAGATAAGGCAACAAGACCTTGGTTGTGTTTCATCAGTAATTCTTTATCTATTCTTGGACGATAATAAAAACCCTCTAAGTAGGCAAGGCTTCCCAGTTTCACTAAATTTTTATAACCTTCTTCATTTTTGGCAATAAGAATGAGATGGCTGGAGATTGCTTCTCCCCTTTTATTCACCTTCTTACTAAAACGGGAGCCTTCCGCTACATAGAATTCACAGCCAAGAAGGGGTTTTAGGCCTGCGCTCTTGAGCTTATTATAAAAATGGATTATTCCGAATAGAGTTCCATGATCCGTAATAGCACATCCAGGCATGCCATATTCAATCAACTTCTGTGATAGATCCTCTATTCTTATGGCACCATCAAGCAAACTCCATTCGGTATGTAGATGCAGATGAACAAAGCTTGACATTGAAACTCACCCCTCCCAAGACAAGAGTTTTTAGGTTTCTAATAATTCTAAAAGCTGTTGAATCGTAAAGGGCTTTATTAAGGCCCCCTTTAATCCATAGGCTTTAAAGTCCTGCATGATTGGTTTGTCAAAATAACCAGAAATTATTATGGCTTGTGCTTTAGAATCTAATTCTTTAATTTTTTGAAAGGTATCCAATCCATTAAGATGTCCTGGAACAATGAGATCAAGAATCACATAGTCATAGGGTTTTCCCTCTTTTAGTGTTTGCTGATAAAGTTCAAAGGCAGTTTCTCCATTGGGTGCAGTATCTACCTCATAATCGAAGTGTTCTAAAAGTTCTTTAAGGGTATCCCTTACGAGATCATCATCATCCATAAGTAAGATTTTTTTCTTTTTAGTATAAAGAGAGGATCTTTTTATGGGAACAAATTCCCCACTTAGTGCTGGAAATTCTATGGTAAAGATAGACCCCTTTCCTTCTGTTGAGGATACTTCAATTCTTCCATTGTGTGCCTTTACTACTTCATTGACTACATAAAGCCCAAGCCCAGATCCTCCCGGTTTGGTAGTGAAAAAGGGTTCAAAGATCCTACTTTTATATTTTTCAGGAAATCCTATTCCCTCATCCTTTATAGAAAAACGTAGCCAGGGTCTTTGATCTCTCTGAAATGGTTCTATTTTTATCGAAATCTTACCTCCTTTGGGCATGGCCTCTATGGCATTAAGCACCAAGTTCATCCACATTATGGAAAAGAGCTCTTTATCTACTTCTACTAACGGTAAATGGTCTTTAATGTCGTATTGGACCTCGTAGTTTTTTTTCCCCGCAAGGGCTATAGAGGTATAGTGTTTAATGAGTTCCGCAAGATCTGCCTTCTCTTTCACCGGGCTCTCTCCTCTAACTAAGGTTAAGAGTTCCCTTCCTAAGAGTCTCAAACCCATCAAAGTTTCGGTTATGGAATCAAAGAGGGCTCTTGCTTCTGGATTTATTTTCTTGTTGTTGAGGCGGGCTTTAAGAAGCTCAATCTGATTCATTACCGCAAGCAGTTGATTGTTAAAGTCGTGGGCTAAACCACCTGCTACATTCTTTAATACGTTAAGCTTTTCTAAAAAAATAGTTTGCTTCTCCAGAATCACCTTTTCTGTTATATCTCTTAGAAAGAAAAGGATACCCTCTATCTTGTCTCCCTTCTTTAGGGGTATAAGTTCTCCCTCATAGGTTCTCTCTCTATCCTCACCTTCCAAGGTTTCCACAAAGTTGATTGGTCCTTTCTCATAATCTTTATTTTGGAAGTACCTTTGTAAGGTATTTATTTGATAGAGAACAGGACAAAGTAACCATAGGGGAACCTCATTCCCTTCCTGATTTTCAGGACAGACCCTCTCTCCCTTTTGATTTGCCCAGAGAACCTTACCCTCTAAGGTTAAGTAAAAGACCATGAAGTCAGTGTGTTCTAAGACCTTATCCAGAAAGGTTTTTTCCTTTTCAAGATTTGCCTTGGTATCCTTCAGAAGTTTATTTCTTCTATATAGGCTATAACTGAGTAGTAACAGAGTAACTAGCACTAAAATTAGAAATCCTACAACATGAGGTAGAAATTTTTCTTTGAATTTTTGAAAATAAATCTCTCTCAGTTCCGCATAGGGCCCTTTCATTAGATCCAGCAAAATCCGATCTAAGGAGGTATAATCCAGAGGTAGATAAAAGATTCCTTCAATGTTTTCCGCAAGGGGACTTTTCTCGTCTATTTCTAATAGTGCTTTAGCTACCGCTTTTACGATTTCCTGGGGAGTTCCTTCTAAAGCAAGAATTGGCCATTCAGGATAAAGGGGAGAGCTAATTAATAGAGGAAAATTTGGGTGGACCTTGGAGTTAATAATTCTTAGATCCTCCAGAGAAATCAAACCTGTTGCGTTCAGTCTCTCTAAGATACCAGTCCTGACTGTTCCCACAGGAACCTCTCCTCTAAGGACTGCATAAACTACCGCATCGTGAGTGCCATAAAATTTCGGTTTAATATCCTTTTCCCCAATACCTACTTTATGTAATTCGTGGAGGGCAATGAGGTATCCTCCAAAGGACTCGGGATCAACAGCACCTAATTCTTTACCCTTTATATCCTCTAAGCTTTTAATAGGACTTTCCTTTTTAGTAAAGATTACTCCTCCGAAATAGGGATAATAACCCCCCTTTTCCCTCTGCCCTAAACTGAGAATGATTCTGTAATTTAGATCATATTCTTTAGCTAATTCTCTAATAAGAATAGACTGGTAAGGATTCGTAAGAATAAAAGTAAGGGAACCCTCAAGGGCTTGTCTTCTCAATTCCTCAAAGGGTAAAAACCTGAATTCAATATGATAGGGGATACTTTTTCTTAGAAACTCCTTTAATTGATAAAATCTATTTCTCTCTATATCCTCTCCTCTTTTAGCTAAAATTCCAAATACGAGGGGTTTTTCGAGGCTATTTTGAGCAAAAGATGAGGAAAGACTTGAAATTAAAAAAATTAAGAAAAAGAGAAATCCAAGAACCCTACCCACGGGTTTTTTTATTTTTATTATAAACCTCTAAGCTCTTTCGTCAAGTTTTTGTACAAGTCCCTATGATTTTAGACTGAGGGGAGTGCTCGTAAAATTTATAACAAATCCACTCCAAAGGCGATACATTCCCAAGCCCACTATGCACCCTCTCCGTATCGCACCACATCAAAAACCTCATAAGGTCCCTATACTCAATAAACTCCTCCTCCAATGTCCTGTTAAACCTCTCTACATACCCTTTCCCTCCCTCTCAAGCTCCTTCGCAAATTCCCCTAAAAACTCACTCCCATTATCTGTCTGCACGCCCCGCGTCTCAAAATAAGCTTCTACCTTAAACTTACTCCAAAAGTCCCTCCCCAATGCTACTCGATAAATGACTACTCTTCATAGACAAATCCAAATCTATTAGCCACATCCTCTTACTTTTCTCCCTCTCAATAAACCTTCCAGTCAGCCTTAAAAACTAAAGCTTCTTCACTACCTCTCCTCAAACTTACCCCCCTCTCTTTCAAATACTTTATAATCCTTCCAATCGTAGATACTGCTTCCAAAGCTATACCCCTCTCCCTACAAAATCTATCCACCAAAGGCTTAAGCTTTTCCTTGCCTATGCGACAAGGTTCTCTCCTGTAATCCAGCATAAACTCTATTACCTCATTTGCCACCTCTTTGAGCATTTCCTCTTTGGTCAATCTGTGGCTTAGGTGTCAAAGGAGTGGTGAAATTCGCTGACCTTTAGTCTAAAGGCAAATTCTTTTCTTGGGATGCATCTTTGATTGCTTCAAGTCTTTGCAGCATTTCTAAGTCTTTGATGGGAGAAGGTGTTAGTGAGAAGCTAAAGAGACCTTGAACTTATGCAGGGGGATGGGGTTTGGGGAAGGTATTATCAAAGGTTGTCCCATAAGGGACAAAAATTTGTGCAATATGGGACAAATTAGGGAAAGACATTCCTGAAAAGTTTTTGCCTTGGCTTGGCACATATCTTGATATTTAAAAGATTGAAAACACTGGGGTCCTCCACAGGAGGTGTTTATGAAAAATATATTACTTGCCCATGATGGTTCCGAATCCGCTAACAAAGCGTTAAAAAGGGCTCTTTCTCTGGCCAAAGATTTGGGTTCTAAAATTACAATCCTTTATGTAGTGCCTTCAATTGGGTTTGTTGAAGCAGGAGTGGATTATGAGACGCTAATGAATATTTACCGGGCGGAGGCCTCTGGAGTGATAGAAGGGATAAAGAATATATTAAAAGAGGAGGGTTTAGATGCTCATACCATTATACTTGAGGGTAAACCCTCAGAGGTGATCGTAGATTATGCCAGAGATAACAATATTGATTTAATCATAGTTGGTTCCACAGGAAAGGACGCAACTGAGAGGACCCTTTTAGGAAGTGTATCTTCAAAAGTGGCTATGAATGCACCATGTTCTGTTTTAATAGTAAGATAAAACCTAAGGGGGTGATTTTATGAAAGGTTATTTCCTTTTGTTGTTATTTGTAATTTTTTTGTGTAGTAATTATGTTTTTGCCCAAGAGGAGCAGGCGCAAGTTGACAAGATCATTCTTAATCTTGACAAACAGGTATATAGGGGAGGTGAGGTAGTAAAGATCACTGGAAAGGTTCCTCCGGGAAGACCTGTCTACATTGAAATAGCCAGTGAGAAAAAGGTTCAAGTGGGAAGACTTGATGCACGAAGAGATCCAGATACTGGAAAGATACCCTACATCTTTTACCTTAGTAAGGATATTCCTGCGCTATATATGATTCTTATGCCTAAGGAGGTTGAGTCTGCTTATAACATAGAAAAGGCAAAGGACAAAGATTGGAGTGTGAGTAGAATGTTGTTAACAACAGGTGCGGATGTTGCTTACATTACTCCTGCTAAAGCTAAAGTAGAGAGATGGCAGGCAAGTATTTTAGCTACTATCCTTGGCTCAAGGGGAACAAAATTGGAACCATTGGATGAGAAAGGTAACAGAAGACAGTCAATGCCTCTAATTAAGACAAGATTTAGATGGCCGGAGCGGGTTTTTAGTCCTACTATAAAAATAAATGAAGATGGAACCTTTGAGGCTGAATATAGGCTTCCTGAGAATGCCCCAGGTGGAACCTATACAGTTATTGCAGCTGTAGATTACACTCTTAGAAGTGAAGTTCAAACTTTTAAGGTGGATTTGCCTTGGTATAAGGTTTATTTTCCAAAGGCCGGGGTAAGTTTGAATGCTATAGGTCCCTTTTTGTTAGCAGTTGCGGTATGCACCTTTGGGGTGACCATGGGAGCTGGTGGAGGGTTTATTCTCAATCCTCTTTTAATCTTTATCTACGGAATTCCTCATACCATTGTGGCTGGTTCTGTTATGCCCACAGTGTTGTTTAGTCAGGCATCAGGAGTTTATAACTATAGCAGAATTAAATTTATCAGCTGGAAACTTGGAGTAGGAGTCGGTTTAGCTATGATGGTTGGTGGTTTTATTGGTCCTAAACTTACCGAGATGATCACCTTAGAACAGTATAAGTTTCTTTTTGGTTGGGTCCTAATAATTTTGGCAGCTATTATGCTATGGCAAACGACTCCAGGCTATATTGCTAAAAATCAGAAAGAGCAAGCTATTCTAAAGGAATTCAGAAGAAGAGCGGAAGAAGCTGCAGCCAAAAAAAGAGAGAAAAAATAAAGGGGGTGAAAGACTATGTATATGAAGATTGAATTTTGGGGTCAGGAGTTTAAAGCGAATATGGTGATTGGTTGTATTGGTGGATTTCTAATAGCAGTAGCCTCAAGTATGTTCGGATTTGGTGGAGGCCCCTTTGTTGTGCCTCTGATGACCGTTCTCATGGGACTTCCTATGTATGTGGTTGTGGGTAGCTCGCTTTTAGCTATCTTTTTCAATACCCTGATGGCGAGTTCCAGGCATTTTGGATTAGGTAATACGGATCTTGTGCTCTTTGCCTTTATGGCAGCAGGTGCTATTATTGGAGGATTTCTTGGTCCTCAAATAGCTAAGAGACTAAATCCCTTATGGGTAAAAAGGGTAGCAGTTGTAGGCTTAACCATTTTGGCACTTATGCTTATAGGTGTAATACCCACACCAAGATAAAATTAAAAAAGGGGGGATTGCTATGATTAAAAGGGTCCTTATTTCACTTTTAGCCTTACTTTTTCTTTTACCCTTTGTGGCATTAGCAAAGGAACTTAAATTTGGAGTTTTACCAAGACTTACAGAAAAGGAGATGCGAGAAGGCTTTACTCCTCTTGCGGAATATCTAAGTAAGGAGCTTGGAGTTAAGGTTACCTTGGTTATACCCAAAGATTTTGACACCTGGCGCAAAGAGGCAGAAGCCAGACAGTATGATATTGTTTATACTAATCCCTTTCTTTATGTCCTGTTGAAAAAAGCTGTGCCCGAAACCGAAGTAATAGCTATTGCTTCAGAACCAGAGATTGGATCTACCATAAGAGGTGCGATAATTGTTAAAAGAGATAGCCCTATCAAGAGTATAGCAGATCTTAAGGGCAAGACTATAGCTGCTACTGATCCAGGTTCTGCGGGAGCCTATCTTGTTCAGATGCTTATGTTGAATAAAGCAGGAATTAAGAAGGATGATGTGAAGATAATCTTTGAAAAGAAGCGTGATCCTGTTGCGGAGGCGGTGCTAACTGGAAAAGCAGAGGCTGGCTTTGTAAGAGATGATGATGTAGAAAAATTGAAGGCCGGGCCTGAGAAGTTCCGTAAAATTGCGGTAAGTGATCCTATTCCCAACTGGCCTATTGCCATAGCTAAAAAAATGGATCCTGCTATGGCCAAAAAAATAAGAGAGGCTATTTTAAAACTTAAAAAAGGAGATCTTAAGACGGTCTCCATCCTTGGTCCTGCAAGAATTGAAGGTTTTGTGCCTGTTACAGATAAAGAGTATGATATTATGAGAGAAGCTGCCAAGGCAGTAGGAGCTTGGTAAAGATTGTTTTAACTTTTTTTCCCTGCCATCCCTTGGAGATGGCAGGGATTATTTTTATATTAATACTAAGTTATCTCTATGAATAACCTCCTTATAGGGACGATGTCCTTCTAAAAGAAATTTTCTCAATTCCTCCGATGAGAAATTAATCAGACCTTTAGCTAAAATTCGCCCCTCTTGACTAAGGCATTCTACACAGGCCCCCTTGGTGAAATCTCCCTCCACTGCTGTGATACCCCCAATAAGTAGGCTTTTTCCCTCTTTCAGGATAGCTCTTATTGCTCCTTGGTCTAAGATAAGTTTACCTTCTGGTTTTAAATAGTACTGAATCCAAATTTTTCTGAGAGGTAATTTTCTCTCTTGGGGTAAAAATACAGTTCCAATGTCTTCATTGCTAAAGAATCTTTCAAAAACTAAGGGTAGTTTACCGGGTAATATAGCCATGGGAATTCCCGAGGTAGTTACCATTTTGGCGGCAAGAATTTTAGAATACATACCACCTCTTCCTAATTTACCAGGTTTTTTGCCTGCCATGCGGAAAATTTCTTCAGTAACCTCCTCAACAAGGCTTATTCGTTCTGCCCTTGGATTTACACGGGGGTCTTCTTGGTATAAACTATCGATGTCAGAGAGTATAAAGAGAGTCTCTGCTGGAAGGGCTATAGCTACTAAAGCGGATAAAATGTCGTTGTCACTAAATCTAATTTCCTCAGTAGCAACAGTATCATTTTCATTTATGATAGGAATTATGCCCCAATTGAGGAGGGTTTGGATGGTTTTTTTAGCATTAATATATCTTGTTCTTGTGGATAGATCCTCAGAGGTAAGAAGTATTTGGGCCACTTTAAGTTGATACTTTGAAAAGACTTCTTCGTAGGCATGAATCAAATCCGCTTGCCCTAATGCCGCAAGGGCTTGCTTTTCAGAGAGAGACAGAGGCTTTTTTAAGAAATTTAGTTTAGCCCTTCCACAAGCAATGGCTCCAGAGGAGACTACAACAATTCTCTTATCTTCTCTCTTAAATCTTTGCAACTCATAGGCTAAGTTAGATAGAACTTCATAATTTAAACCTTGATCATCTTTGGTAATAACTGCACTACCTATCTTTATTACAAATAACTTGGAGTTTTTTATTAAATTTATAAGGAAAGCTCTATCTCTTTTCAAGAAATAACCTCACTTTCTCTTACCTTATTTATTAATTGAACCAAGGCGTAGAGGAGGTCCTTCAGGCCTTCACCAGTTACTGCGGAAATAACATAAATTCGATTCCTTAACTCAGGGTTAAAGAGGCCTTTTAACCTTTCTATTTTTTCCTCTCTTTCTTCTCTTTTAAGGGTATCAACCTTGTTAAAGGCGATAAGGAAGTCCTTTTTTAAGAGAATAGGATTGTAGAGAAAAAGCTCCCTTTGAAGATTTGTAAAGTCTTGGTTTAGGGTCTCTTCTCTTGTTATATCAAGGACATATAATAATACTCTTGTTCTTTCAATGTGTCGCAGAAATTCATGGCCAAGTCCCAATCCTTTATGGGCTCCTTCAATCAAGCCAGGGACATCTGCAACGACAAAGGTCTCTCCTCCATTAAGGAAGACTACTCCCAAATTAGGTTGTAAAGTGGTAAAGGGGTAGTCTGCAATTTTAGGTTTAGCGGAGGTAATTTTTGAGAGCAAGGTTGATTTTCCCACATTGGGGAAGCCTACTAATCCCACATCCGCAATTAACTTTAATTCCAAAATTAACCATCGCTCCTCTCCGGGCTGGCCTTTTTCTGCAAATTTAGGAGCTTGTCTAGTTGGGGTTGCAAAATGGGCATTACCTCTTCCCCCTTTTCCACCTTTAGCCACTATGAGAGTTTGCCCAGGATGGATCAAGTCACCAAGTAATTCTCCTGTCTCGCCATCTCTAACCACGGTTCCTAATGGGACCCGCAACAATAAGTCTTCCCCATCCTTTCCCTTCATCCTCTTACCCATCCCGGGTTTTCCATTTTCGGCGTAAAAGTGAACTTGGTGATAGAAGTCATAGAGAGTATGAATTTGGGGATCCGCAATAAGAATAACATCACCCCCATCACCACCATCTCCACCATCAGGACCACCTCGGGGCACATATTTTTCCCGTCTAAAACTCACACATCCAGATCCTCCATCTCCTGCCTTAACATAAATTTTGGCTTGATCTACGAAACGCGCCATAAGTAATAAAATAATCTTGAAAAATGGCTCTGACAAGTCCTTAAAGAAAAGGTGGTTTAAAGTTTTATATTGGGGAGCTTGCAGGCAGTTTCTTCTTTTTCTCGAGTCTAAAATGTTTTCCAAAGAGGTTAATAAGTGATTTGGTGGAAAAATTTTCTGGATCTGTAGAAAGTTTTTCAAAGGGAATTTCTGCGCGAGCTTTTTCCTTGTGTCCCCCTGCTTTTCCCATATTCTTAAAAAGGTTGCTCACAAGCTTCCCTGCATCTTTGCGGTAACCGTCACACCTGACAATAATGATAAGACTTCTCTTATACTCCCCTCCAATAAATACCCAGCTTGTTTCAAACACTCTGTTGAGGAAATCTGCTATTAGAACTAAAATATCAGGATGGCTAACTTTTCCTAAGTAGCTATAAGCTCTATTCCCTTTGTACCTTAAATTATTCAGGGCTACTTTAAAATAGCGAAGTTCTGATCTTCTGAAATCAGAGGATTCGATTTTGTTAAGTAAGTGCTTGTTCATTCTTTTGAAGAGGTTTTGAAAGGCAAGCACATCCTGAAGTTGGGTGCTTTTTTTAAAATTATCCGTGTCAGTTTTAAGAGCGTATACTAAGGCAGTAGCTAAATAAACATTAGGTTTTAACTTGAGGGTTTTTAGGTATTCGTAAAGTATTGTTGCGGTTGCACCATAATGGGGACGAATATCTATATAATCCGCTTGCCACCCAGTTGTCTGGGGGTGATGGTCAATTACTGCAGTAAAGGGTATATTCTTGAACTCCTCCCGATGGGGAGGCTGAGAATCTACCAATATAAATTTATTGTGTTCTTTAAGTAGATGGGGCGAAAAAGAAACCAAAGGAATTTTGAGGATTTGAGCCATTACCTGATTGTTTAATCTCCGGATTTCGTTTACTGGTGATAGAGTAATTTTGGAGACCCTACCCTGAAGGATCTTTTTTAAGGCAAAGGCACTTGCTAAAGCATCAGGATCCGCCCAAAAGAGTATTAAAAGGGCATCCTTTTTTTCAAAAAGACGAAGAAAACACTGCACCCTTGCCTTATTAGATTTGAATTTTTTTTCCTGGTTTATATTTTTCATAGACCTTTGAAATTTTAAAATATAGTGCAGCTTAGAGAGGTGACAAGGGCGTAGAGATATTTATTTCCATAGAGAAGGCTGAGTAAGGCAGTCTCATTAAAGATAACCTTTGTTGTAAGACTCATAGTGAAGGAGTAGGTTCCCTCTCATAGATCCATAGAGGAGAGACTTCAGTGAGAAAACCCTTTAAACCATCATTTAAGAGCACTGTTAAGTCCTCTTTTTCTTGGCCCATTAACCAAAGCAGCACCTTTCTACTGCCTAAAAGGATCTCTATAGGACGGCGAGTTCTCTCAAATTCGTAGGGTGGTAATAAAAACTGAAACTCTTCATGATTCTCTCTCAGGATTCTTAGAAGTTTTATTGCAAATTTTACTGGAGAAAATTTTTTAGGGTTTGTGATATGGATTTGAAAGCCTAAGCATCTATAACCTTTCCATTTATCAAAGGTAGGTTCAAAGGCAAGGGGTCTAAGTAAAACTCCCCACTCCTGCTGAGGAAAGAGCTCCGGTAAGAGAAAATATAGATCTTTTACTTTTAAAAAAGGGGCTCCAAAGATGAGGAAGGGTTGAGTTGTGCCCCTACCCTCTGATAAATTCGTTCCCTCAAGTAAGACCATACCTGGATAGGCAAGCGCACATTCGAAGGTGGGTAAATTGGGGGAGGGAAAGATCCAAGGTCTTTGATAATAGGGGAAAAGTTTAGAGGGAATATAATTTTTCATGGCAATGATTTTAAGGTGGAGATTAGAGAAGTGTCGTTTTTGAAAAAGGCGGGCAATCTCACCTATGGTTAAACCATGTCGCATAGGTAGAGAGTCCAATCCCACAAAACTAAAATAGTCCCTTTCAAGAATTGGGCCTTCCAGTGTATCTCCTAAGGGATTTGGTCTGTCTAAGATAACTATTTCTTTCTCTAATTGATTACATATTTCCATAACTAAATAAAGGGTCCAAATATAGGTATAGACCCTACAGCCCACATCTACAAGATCTACAAAGAGTATTTCTATTTCTTGTATATCTTCCCTTTCTGGTTTAAGTCTTGGTCCATAAAGACTTTTCACTGGTAAACCAAAAAGAGGCTCCCTTTCATCTGGTGAACCTATCATATTTGCCTGTTTTTCTGAAAATAGGCCATGTTGAGGGGAAAACACCCAAAGGAGCCTCTCTCTAAAGCTATTATAAAAGTGTTCTAAGCTCAGTGTAAGTTTCAAATCTGTGGCAGCTTGATGGGTAAGAAGGCCTATATTTGCCCTTCTATATCTTTGGTAAAGATTATCTTCGAAGAAGACCTCTACACCAAGTTTTAATTTAGAGTCTATCACGGGGACGGACCTCAGATAATTTAAGGCTATGGATGTAGGATTCCACACCCTTAGCGATACCTTCTGCAATTTTTTCCAGAAATTCCTCTTTGGCTAATCTTTCCGCACAGGTGGGATTAGAAATAAAGGACGCCTCAACAAGTATAGCAGGCATTCTGGTGCCAACCAAAACTAAGAAAGGAGCATATTTTACTCCCCGGTCTTCAATATCAGGATAATGACGGGCCAAAGTTCTTACCAATTCCCTCTGAACTTTCTCCGCAAGTTCCCGAGACTCCTTTAATTTAGTGTTGGCAAGAATAGCCTTTACTAAATCTTGTAAATCCGCTAAGCCCTTATCATTTACTCTGTTCTCTAATGCAGCTACTCTCATGGCTTCAGGATCAGTTGTAAAGTTAAGGTAATAGGTTTCGATACCTCGAGCCTGTGGATCAGGAGAGGCGTTTAGATGTATGGAGATGAATAAATCAGCCTTTTTAGAGTTTGCTAAGGCGGGTCTATTGACTAAAGGAATAAACACATCGCTTGATCTTGTAAGTATTACTTCTAAACCTAAGCGATCCTCTAATTTTTTAGCAAGTATTTTGGCAATCTTTAAAACAATATCCTTCTCTTTGAGACCATTAGGTCCAAGAGCTCCGGGATCTTCGCCACCATGTCCCGGATCAATGACTACTCTCTTCACACCTAATCCAAATTGACGAGCCAGATTAATATACTCATCTTTTTTTGTGGTTTCTCGCAAGTCGCTCCTTTCTTCCGCACCTCTCTTACCGGTATCTTTTTTTGACCCCATAGGTTTGGCAATCCTCATATCCCTTTTTTTCTCTTTTCCCACAAGGTCAACAATTAATTGATAAGGTTCTCTAATCTTAAAGATTTTATAGTCAGTTAGACTCTTAAAGTCGAGCACTACTCTTACAGTTTGTCTATCGTATTGACCAACTCTTATCCGCTCTAAATGTAAATCCTGTAAATCAAAGGACCGCTGAATTTTATCATCTAAAACCGCAGGATATATATCAACATAGAGTCTGGGAGGATTATCCTTACCTCCAGGAAGGATGTTAGCTTGATATTCAAAATTGCCTGAGACATCTACTATTATTCGGGTGTAGTCTGTTCCTGTTATTGGCTCAATACGGAGCACTCTCTTTAAGTCCGCCACAACAAATTTTTCTTCTTTTTCTTTAATTACCGAGGCAACCTCTTTTTTAGCAGTAGCTTTTGTTTTAGGGAATCTCTCTTCCCATTCTTTTTGCAAAGTTTTTAATTTTTCTTCCTCTTTAAGTTCCCGATAGATGTTTATTAATTGTAGATAGGCGCTTTCTGCTTTTGAATGCTGAGGATAATTTTTTAAAAAGAGTTCAAAACGCCTACCTGCCTCTTGAAGATCTTCCTTTTTAAGGGAGCGAAAATAAATCTCTTGATAAAGCTCTCCCGTTTTAAACAAAGCAAGAGGCGCAACCTCGGAACTAGGATACATCAGATAGATTCTCCGATATTCACTAATCAGTTTTAAATAGTCCTGTCTTGTAGGATTGGAGGCCCTCAGCCTCTCCTCTCTTTGTTGAAGTTGTTGGAAAAGTTCTGAGATCGTCTCTGCAGCCTTCTGCTCAAAATATTGGGTATCTACTCTACCTTCTTTAATCCTTTTTTCCTCTTTAGAAGGTAATCTTATCAGTAATCTCTGTCCCACTTTAAGCTCTTTACTTTTAAGGTTATTAGCTTTCATAATGTCTTCTTCCGTTACATTAAAAAGCTTAGCAATTTGAGAAAGGTTCTCCCCAGCTTTTACTCTATATATTATTTCCCTATCCCTTTTAGGTTCCCCTTTTACCTCTTTCTTTTGTTTTTCAGACTTAATTTTTATGCGGAGTTTTTGGCCTGGAGTAACCTGTTGTCTTTTAAGTTTATTCCACCTTATAAGATCTTCTGGTGATACTCCATATTTTTTAGCAATGCTTAAAAGGCTCTCTCCTTCCCTTACTCTATGAATTATCTCCCTTGTATCCTCAGTAGTAGCTACTTTAATAACTAATATCTGCCCAATCTTAAGGGTATTACTCTTTAAATTATTCCACGCTTTGATCTCCTTTGGTGTAACTCCATATTTCTGGGCAATCTTCGCAAGAGTCTCCCCCTTTTTAACCACATGATGAATTTCCTCCCCTCTAAGAGGATTTGGATGAAGGAAAAGGATGCTAAAGAAAAATCCTAAAATTAGGATGGAAATCCAGAGAAGTCTCATGTTTTTGAATTCTTTTCTTGCTTTAAAGCCCCTTTTAGTTCGTATAAAAGGTTTAGGGCATCAATTGGGGTTAATCTATCAAGATCTATGTTCCTAATTCTATCAAGGATATGGGATTTGTCATCTTCTTGAAAGAGAGAAAGTTGCCTTTGGGAAATTTTAGGTCTTCTTTTTTCTAAGTCTCGAAGGATTTCTTGGGCTCTTTTTAGGACTTCTGCTGGGATTTTGGCAAGTTTTGCTACTTCAATTCCATAGGACTGATGGGCAGGGCCTGGCAATACTCTATATAAGAAAATAACTTCACCTTGCCACTCCTTCACCTCCACATGAAAGTTTTTGATAGAGGGATAAGACTTTGCCAGCTCGGTAAGTTCAAAATAATGGGTAGCAAGCAAGGTAAAAACCCCCTTTTTATAGAGATATTCCGCAATTGCCCATGCAAGAGATAAGCCATCAAAAGTGCTGGTCCCTCTGCCTACTTCATCTAAGATCACTAAGGAGTTTGAAGTGGCCTGTTGTAAAATTTTGGAGCATTCACTCATCTCTACCATAAAGGTGCTTTTTCCTCGTATTAATTCATCTCCAGCTCCAATCCTAGTAAAGATTCTATCAAAGAGCCCCACTTTCGCAAAATTTGCAGGGACAAAACTACCCATATGGGCTAATATTACAATTAGAGCAACCTGTCGCAGGAAGGTTGATTTGCCTCCCATATTAGGCCCTGTTAGAATAATAAAATCCCTTTCTCTCTCTTTTAGGCTAATTGAGTTAGGAATAAATCTTTCTCGTCCCTGAATTTTCTCTAAAACAGGGTGTCTTCCCTCCTCAATCTCTAAAACCTTCTCCTCTACTACCTCAGGTTTCGTATAATGGTTCTCCTCAGCCACCTCAGCTAAGGCTAATAATACATCTAATTGGGCCAGAGCTTTAGCCGTATCCCTTAATTGCGGAACCTCCTTTAAGACCTCTTCTCTAAGCTCTAAAAAAAGTTGGTACTCAAGCTCCTTGATTTTGTTCTCCGAAGAGAGAATTTTATCCTCTAACTCCTTTAGTTCAGGAAGGGTAAATCTCTCACCACCTGTTAAGGTCTGTTTTCTCTCAAAATAAGAGGGCACAGCCTTTACATAACTCTTTGATACCTCTACATAGTAACCAAAGACCCTATTGTAACCAATCTTCAAGGTTGGTATTCCAGTCTTTAATTTTAATTTTTGTTCAAGCTCTGTTAAAAAGGTGATAGTGTTTTCACGAAGATTTTTCAATTCGTCAAGAATGGCATTGTATCCCCCTTTAATTATACCTCCCTCCTTTAACTGGGTGGGAGGATTTTCGGCCAAAGCCCTCTGTAAGAGGGTCCATAGATTCTCAAAGGTAGAGATTTTTTGGAGAAGCTCCTTTAATAGTAAAGGAAAATCTAAAGCCTCCCTTTCTCTCTCAAGAAGGCCCTTTATTTCCGGAAGATACTTTAAGGTATCTCTGAGCAAGGCAAGTTCCCGAGGATTGATAAGGCGCAAACTTACTCTCCCGGTGAGTCTCTCCAAATCAGAGATTTTGGAAAGCACTGTTCGCAAAGTCTCTCTTAAACTCCTTCTCTCTAAGAAAAACTCTATCACCCTTTGTCTTTCTCTAATAGTCTCTTGATTCTTTAAAGGATAGAGGATCCACTCCTTTAATTGTCTTGAACCCATGGGAGTTTGGGTCTTGTCTAAGACCCAGTAGAGACTATATTTAGTAGAGCCATCCCAGAGGTTTCGGATTAGCTCTAAATTTCTCTGGGCTGAGTCGTCTATGTAAAGGGAATCTTCAGGATAGTAAAATTTCGGCTGGTAAGGCCTGTCCGCAAGTAAGGGTTGAAGGGTTTTTAAGTATTCAATCACCGAAGAGAGTGCCCTTTGAGCTTCTTCTGAGACTGAGAGCTCTTCAAAGAGAGCCTTACTTCGGTGGAAGTATCCTTCTTCCAGAGGAGTAATATGAATGCGGGGGAGACTTTCCTTTAGTTCTTTTAGAACCTCTTTTTCTGCTAAATCTCTCTCTATAAGAAGTTCTCGAGGCTCTCTTTTTATGATCTCTGTTATAGCCCGCTCTATGGGTAGTTCTGTGTAGAGAAGCTCCTCACAGGATAATTCCAAAAAGGCAAGTCCTGCCTTTTTACCTATAACTAAGCTTGCTAAGTAATTCTTCTCCTTTTCCTTTAGATAGGATAGATCGATGAAAAGCCCCGGAGTGCAAACCCTAACCACCTCTCTTTTGACTAAGCCCTTAGCAACAGAGGGATCCTCCACCTGTTCACAGATTGCCACCTTAAATCCTAAGTCTAAGAGTTTTTGCACATAAAAGTCTCCCTTTTCTATCGGAACTCCACACATAGGCGCGGTTAAGTCTTTGCCTGCCTCCCTTTTTGTAAGGACGAGCCCCAAGAGAGGAGCAACTCTTTCTGCATCCTCAAAAAACATCTCGTAAAAATCCCCTAACCTAAAGAAAAGAATGCAGTCAGAGTATTTTTGCTTTATCTCAAAGTATTGGCGAAACATCGGAGTAATATTGGTCTTGGGAGTAGCTCTCATTTGAGGGGGGTTGAGAGGGTTTTACTAACAAAATAGAAATAAACTTCCTCTGGAACCAGATATCTTATGGATCTTCCCTGACTTACTAAATTTCGTATAATAGAGCTTGATATTTCAATAGGAAATACCTCCAGAAAGTGAACTCTATTTAAGGCTTTAGGTCCCCAGAGTCTCTTGACCCTTTGTTTAGCAAGAAGAAATGCCTCCTGCCAATTTCCTTTTCCCCGAGAAAAAATGATTAATTCAACGAAATCGAGGAATCTCTCGTAGTTCCACCAGGTATCTATCTCTTTAAAGGCGTCCCAACCTAAGAGCAAGTAGAACCTCCCCTGGGCATAAAGGGAACAAATTTTCTCCAAGGTTTTAAGCGTGTAGGATGGTTTCAAATCTCTTTCTACATCTAAAACTTTAAAATAGGGATTATCCTTTGTAGCAAGATTTAATAAATGAAATCTTTCTTCAAAGGAAAGATAGGCCTCGGTCTTATGAGGGGGATATCCTGCTGGTATAAACCAAATCTCCTCTAAGGAAAAGGCTTCTCTAACTTCTTCCGCAACTCTTAGGTGTCCTAAGTGAGGTGGATCAAAGGTGCCTCCAAAGATTCCTATCTTAGGTCCTGATTTGTCCATCTCCCAGGGCAATAAACTTTGTAGTAGTTAGTTCCTCAAGCCCCATAGGACCATAGGCATGAATCTTGGTGGTAGAAATACCAATTTCTGCTCCTAAGCCCAATTCCCCACCGTCGTTAAATCTCGTGGAAGCATTCACCAAGACTAAGCTTGCATCAACCTCTTGTAGAAATTTCATCGCCTTGCTGTAATTTTCGGTAACAATAGCCTCAGTATGATTACTTCCATATTTAGCTATGTGTTCCAGAGCCTCATCTAAGGAATTTACTACTTTTACCGCCAAAATTAGATCCAGAAATTCATACCCATAATCCTCAGGTTTGGCAGGAATGGCCTCAGGTATGTATTTTAAAGTCTCGGGGCATCCTCTAATTTCCACTTTATATTTTTTGAACTCCTCAGCAAGAAGAGGTAAAAACTGGGGGGCAATATCTTTATGGACAAGTAGAGTTTCCATGGCATTGCAAACTCCCGGTCTTTGACACTTAGCGTTTACGCAGATCCGCAAAGCCTTCTCCAAGTGGGCTTCGTTATCCACATAAACATGGCACACTCCTTTATAGTGCTTTATCACAGGCATCTTAGCTCTCTCCACCACGAAACGAATAAGCCCCTCGCCACCTCGGGGTATTACCAGGTCTATGTAGTCTTCTAATTCTAATAGGTATTCCATAGCGGTTCTCTCAGGAGTTGGAATCACCTGAACCGCATCAATAGGCAGATTCATTTCTGATAGGACATTTCTGAAAATTTCTGCTAAGGCTAAGTTGGAGCGTAAAGCCTCTTTTCCCCCCCTTAAAATGACAGAATTACCGCTTTTAAAGCAAAGACCTGCGGAATCAATAGTAACATTTGGTCTACTTTCATAAATTATTGCTATTACTCCCAAAGGAATCCTCATTTTTCCCACCAAAAGACCATTAGGTCTTCTCCACATCTTAGTTATCTCCCCCACAGGATCTGGGAGGTTTGCTACATCTTCAAGTCCTTTAGCCATAGCTTCAATTACTTTGTCGGTTAAAGTAAGACGGTCAATAAAGGCCTTTGTGTGTCCTGCAGAGATGGCTGCGTTTACATCTTGAGAATTAATCTCCTTCAACCAATCCCCTTTTTCTCGGATTCTCTGGGCAACCCTTAGTAGGACTTCATTTTTGACTGAGGTGGGAATTTTAGCTAAAACTTTACTAGCCTCCTTAGCCTGTTTGGCAGTTTCTAAAACCCTTTGCCTTATTTCCTCCATAAACCCTCCTATATTGTAATTAAGAAGTAATCATTTAAAATATTCAATTAGACTATATTTTAACACCATAGAGCGTAAAGCCAATGGGTTCTCTTGAACAACTGATTAAGAGAGAACAAGGAGCACTATTACCCTTTCCAGAACTCGGGATTAAAATCTTACAAACCTATCTCAACAAGAGTGAAAGAGAGTGGGAGGAATTTTTACATACTGAGGGCGAAGTTAAGTCCTTTCTTCTAAGCACTGCTAACAAGCCCCGTTTTAGAAAATCAGGAGAACCAATAACAACATTAAGGGGAGCCCTACTTGTTCTTGGTGATACCACTACTAAGATCCTCACTATCGGATTAATAGCTAAAAAATTAATGAAAAATACCCTAAATGAATTTAGCTTCCCAAAATTTTGGAGTAGGGCTTTAACCCAGTTGATTGCAGGCTTCTTCTTGGCTGATCTATTAGAGAACTTTCCAAGACATATTCCTGTTGCTTCCTATCTCATGGATTTCGGCATAATTGTAATGTATTTTCTAAATCCTCAGAAATATCTTCAGGTCTTAAAGAGAAAACAGGAAGGTATATCTCTCCTTGAGGCGGAGAGAGAGATCTTTGGTATTACCCATCAGGATATTGTGGCAGAATACTTTGAAAACTATACTCTTCCGAGGAGATTTATCCTTAATCTTAGGTATCATCATGAAATTTCTGAAGAGATGATTCCAAGGGAGATTCAAGAGGATCTCCATTTATTGAGGATGATAGATGCAGGTTGTGGAAGTTTCTTTGGATTTAATCGTGAACTTCGCTGGAAAAACTTTATAGGCCTTGCCCAAAAATATCTCACTTCCCAGGAAATTGAGGCTTTCGGAGAGATTTTTCCAAAGATAGTGAATTCCTATTTGGAGCTCTTCAATTTAGAGGAGTTTAAACTCAAGACTCTAAGAGAATGGCAGGAGGAAAGAGAAAGGGAACTTCAGAGAATAAAATCAGAAGAGGGAATGGAGGGAGAGAGGGAAAAGGAAAACACAGAAATTCTTTTAGAGGAGTATGAAAATAAGTTGTTAGCCCTTGCGCGTGAAAGGCGAGACTTAGAAAATAAAGTGGAATTTCTCAGCAAAAAATTAGAGGAAGTAAGTATCTATGAAGAGCACACAAAGGTTTACAAGGAAACCTATTTTTTAAAAAGAGTGAAGGAAGAACTATTGAGGACAAGAAGGTATGGCAAAGTTTTTAGCTTATTATGTATAGATATCGCAGATTTTCCCAAAATAGTGGGTAAAATTGGGCTTACCGAAGAAGAAGGGATTTTAAGAAATATTGCCCAGGAGCTAACTAAAAACCTGCGAAGAACTGATTTAATTGCTAAAAGTTCCACTGGATATGTTTTCTATGTGTTACTTACGGAGACTCCCTCACAGGGAGCAATGGTAGTAGCAAGAAAGTTACTGAGAAAAATAGAGGAATTTTTTTATAAGCGATACCGAGAAAAGATTCTCTCCTACATCAGCGTTATTACTTATAGTCCTAAGATTGTGGATATCAAAAAGGAACCTAACGAGATCAATCTTCTCCATATGTTGAAGAGGGGGATAGAGCTTCTTAAAAGCAAATCTCAGAGTCAGATTCTTCTACTAAAATTAGAGCAAGATATTGAAGGTTAAAAAGATCAGAGCGGATAAGTTGTTAGTGGAAAAGGGCCTTGTTGATAGTAGACAAAGGGCTCAAGCTATAATTTTGGCAGGAAAAGTTCGTTACTCCACAGACGGTAGTAATTTTCAGCAGATCAAGAAGCCCAGTGAACTATTACCGGTGGATTCTATCTTTTCCATAGAAGAGGATCTGCCCTATGTGTCAAGGGGAGGCCTAAAGCTTGAGGCAGCCCTCAAACTCTTTGCGATTGACCCTAAGGATTGGGTATGCTTAGATGTGGGTGCTTCTACAGGTGGGTTTACCCACTGTCTTTTGGCACACAGAGCAAAGAAGGTGTATGCTTTAGATGTAGGCAAGGGACAGCTACACTATAAGTTAAGAGGTGATCCTCGGGTTATATCACTTGAGGGAATAAATGCAAGATACTTAACCCCAGAGATGTTTCCGGAGAAATTTGATCTTATTACCGTGGATGTATCCTTTATTTCTTTGAAAAGGATCTTACCTGTGTTACCCCCTCTTTTGAAGGAGGGCGGCTTGATTATTGCCCTCATAAAACCCCAATTTGAACTTTCTCCAAGGGAGGTAAAAAGGGGTATTGTAAAGGATACTAAATTACATTTTAAAGTAGTTCAGAGTATCTGGGATTATGCTTTAGAACTTAAACTAAAGCCCCTGGGAGTTATAGAGAGTCCGCTTCCCGGAGCTAAGGGCAACAAAGAGTTTTTTATTGCGCTATCTTACGAAAATAGAAGTGATAGTCTTTGCCCCTCTAAATAGGTTCCACTCTTTATTGGAATGTAAGGAAGTAGTAAATAAATGAGAGGAGTAGAAAGCTGAAGGTAAGTTGCGGAATCAAGATACAAAAATGCGTAAAAGACTCAACTTCACTTAGAAAGCCTTCCTCTAAAGAGGAAGTTTTCTTTAGATTAAAAGTCATAGAATCTCATAGCAACTCACAGATTTACTCACTTAATTCTATAATTAAGTTCATATGAGGACGAGTTTAGATGAATAGCTAACCATTGATAGGTTAGCAATTTAACTTAAAGTAACTAAAAAGTCTATCTATATATTAGTTTTAGGAGGTTAGATATAGACAAAACACATCTGGATTAAACTTACTTAATTCTTTTTCACTAAGACTATATCTTTTAAATTCTTCCTTTTTGTTATTTGATACTTCTCTTATTGTTTGAGAAAAAGCTACAAGAAGTAACTCATAAAAATCTCTGTCTTGATACTCTTTGATGGCAGTTCTGATTTTGCCCAAATCTTCTATTACATACTCCTTAAACCAATATTCAATATTTTTAACTTCAGGAATTTCAGGTTTTGAATTTTTGATTCTCTGAATTATTTCTTTATTAGGTATTTCTTTAATCTCAGAACATCTGACCTTTGCTATTAAGAAGGCAGAGGATTAATATCAGTTCCGTATACTCTCAAGCCAAACCTTAAACCTTCACAAAGAGAAACACCGCTACCACAAAAGGGATCGTATAACACTTTTTTACCAAAAGCAAATTCTTTAAGAATGCTTCTTACAACAAGATAATGTAACATGGCAGGATAATCATGAATACCATATCGACCAAAAGAGGCCTTCTCTCCTTTAAAATCCAAAGAAGGCACTCTACTTTTTGAGACCTCTAAAGTTAACATTTAGTTAATTTTATCCCACCAGTAGGGAAAAGTCAAAGGTTTTCTTGAACCCTAATTTTGTATGAATCCATAGGATTTAGACTGAGGGGTATTCTCATTAAATTTGTAGAAAATCCACTCTAAAGGTGATACGGTCCAAGCCCAAGACTTTTTACACCAAAAAAAATTCAAACCACTCCTGTTCGATAGATGACTATACCCATAGTAGTCTTATGGCGACTTCTTTTCATTGAGAGAGAGGCATCTCTAATTGCTTCAAGTCTTTACAGCATTTTTAAGTCTTTGATGGGAGAAGGGGTTAGCGAGAGGCTAAAAAGACCTTGAACTTATGCATTTTTTTTTATTTTTTTTTTGCCAATGTGAGTGTATAGTAATTTATCAAGCAGGAATGGAAGGGACTTATGGAGTAAGTTTAAGGCGATAACTCCTTTTAAGATAAGGGGTGTGCAGACTGATAATGGGAGTGAATTTTTATGGGAATTTGCGACGGAGCTTGAGAGGGAGGGGAATGGGTATGTAGAGAGGTTTAATCGGACTTTGGAAGAGGAGTTTATTGAGTATAGGGAGTGGATGTTGAAGGATGATTTGGAGGAGTTTAACAGGGAGCTTATGAGGTATTTGATATGGTATAATACGGAGAGGGTGCATAGTGGTCTTGGGAATGTATCGCCTTTGGAGTGGATTTGTTATAAATTTTACGAGAATTCCCCTCAGTCTAAAATCATATGGACTTATACATGAACTTGACATACTTACTTAAAATAAGGTATAATAAATCCAACTATTCTAAAAAAACATAGGAGGACTCTATGAAAATCGTGGTAGCTTATGATGGTTCGGAGGATGCTAAGGAAGGTTTGAAGCGAGCAACCAAGTTTTTAGAGGAAGAAAAAGGCGAAATTATAGTGCTCACTGTGGTGCCCATTAGAGAGGATATGACGAAGGAAGAGGTAGCAAATGCAAAAAACAAGGCGGAAAATCTTTTAAAAGAGGCTAAGGCTCTTATTCCCCAAGTTCCCCTTAGAAGTGTTTTGGTTGAGGATTACTCTGTGGCAGAGGCTATTTTAAAGTTTGTGGAAAAAGAAGAGGCAGACCTTCTTCTCATGGGCGCAAGGGGAAGTAGACCGGACATCCTCAGATTTACCTTGGGAAGCACTACCGCTAAAGTGGTCTCTTTTGCTCCTTGCTCAGTGTTTATTATAAGAAAGAAATTTAAGGAAGAATAATTCTTTTTTTTTAAATGAAATCTCTGTTTTTAGATCTGGCTTTTTTTATTTATCTCGTTTCCTGGATAGGTTTCATATTCTACTTTAAAACCTTAGATCGCAAGGCCCTTCAAATTACTCAAGGTGTCCTTTTGGCTGGAGCTCTCTTTCATTTTATTTATGTCCTCCTTTTTATAAAGGAGCTCTATGAGGTAAATTATTTTACTTTTCGTGAGATCTTAAGTCTTTTCTCCTTTCTCTTGGTGATGACCTATTTTTATTTTTCATTTAGCAGAGATAAGGCCTATACCTTAGGAACCTTTTTAATGCCTCTTCCCCTTTTCTTTCTTTTACTAAGCTACCTGTATTTTCGTGAAGCCCCTCTTTCTCCCTTTTCCCCATATATTAAAAGTTTTTGGTTTCCTATTCATGTTATTTCCTCTCTTTTGTCACATGCCTTTTTACTTACAGGTTTATCAAGTTCTGTTATGTATCTTTTACAGGAAAGAGAAATAAAGAGGAAACACTTTGGTCATTTTTTTAGAAAACTTCCGCCTCTAAATTCTCTGGAGCGTATATCAGAGAGGGCTTTATATCAAGGGTTCTTTTTTCTCACCATTGGCCTACTGAGTGGAGCCTTATGGAGTGAGAGTGCCTTTGGAGATTACTGGAGGTGGTCTGCTAAGGAAGTTATCTCTCTTTCTTTATGGTTAATTTATGCAGGGATGCTTCATCAAAGAATTCTAATTGGATGGAGGGGAAAAAGACTTGCCTATATGTTTATTCTTGGGAGTTCCCTCTGGTTTTTTACCTTTTTTGTCGTAAATTTTTATTTTAAAGGCTTTCATACCTATGGAAACTGATTTTGTCCTTTTACTTCTAGGATTAAATCATAGATCCGCTCCTGTAGAAATAAGGGAGAAACTATCCTTTGCCTCCTCTCGAAACCACCCTTTAGAAAGGTTAAAAAATTTAGCTTTACCTTGTAAGGAAGTATTTTTCCTTTCTACTTGCAATAGGGTAGAATTTACATTTGTTTTTTCAGAGGATCAAAGGGAGAGACTTTTAGAAGGGTTTTCCGCTTTTTTAGAGGAGGAAGTGAGATTGTCTTTGGAGGCCCTCTCTTCCTGGTGTTATTTTCTTGAGAATGAAGAGGTTGTGAGGCACCTCTTTAGAGTAGCCTGTGGGCTTGATTCTATGGTTCTGGGAGAGCCACAAATCTTGGGTCAGATGAAAGAGGCGTATAAAAAAGCCTTAGAATTTAAAACTTCAGGTTTGGTTCTCAACAAGCTTTTACATCGTGCCTTTTTTGTAGCCAAAAAAGTGCGGACAGAGACGGGCATTGGTGGAGGAGCTGTTTCGGTCAGCTTTGCTGCAACTCAGCTTGCCAAGAAAATTCTTGGCTCCTTAAAGGACAAGAGAGTACTTTTGCTTGGGGCTGGAGAGATGGCGGAGCTTGCTTGTCAGCATCTCTTATCCTTCGGTGTCTCAGAGATAATGATTGCCAACAGAACTTTCTCTAAGGCTGTGGAGCTTGCGAAGCGATTTCAAGGGAAAGCCTATCCCCTTGAAGGACTCTCTGAAGCTATAATTCAAGCGGATATCATTATTTCTTCCACTGGAGCCCCTAATTTTATCCTCACCAAAAAACTTCTAACGCCCCTATTGAAAGCCCGAAAGTATAGACCGCTTTTTATCATCGACATAGCCGTTCCTCGCGATGTGGAACCCTCGGTGAATGAATTAGAAAACACTTATCTCTTTGACATTGACGATCTAAAAAATGTGGTTGAAGAAAATCTTAAAAATAGAAAAAGAGAAGCTCTTCGAGCAGAGGCAATTATTGAGGAAGAAGTTCTAAAAATGAAGAGGTGGCTCTCTGAGTTGAGTCTTCACCCTACAATCAAAAGGTTAACCAATAAAGCGGAGCTCTTAAGGAAAAAAGAATTGGAGAAAACCCTCAAAAAACTTAGAAATCTCTCCGAGGACGAGATAGAGGCTATAGAGATTCTTACGAAGTCCCTAACCCAGAAATTGCTCTGGTATCCTATTCAATTTCTAAAAAACGGATATCATGAAGAGGGGCGCTTTGCCATAAGTCTTATCAGAGAGATTTATAAATTAGATGAAGAAAACGCTATAGAAGAAGAGTTCCATGAGGATCTAATTCCTGACCCTTCTACCGATACCCTCCTTGAGAGGGAGCCCCTAACTCCAAGGACCAAAAAATTTCTTCAATAGCCCATTTTAGTTGAGTCTCATAGTCTAAAGATTTTTTCTGAGGAAGATGGGGTGCTAAAGGAAACACCGCACTTATTTGGGAGGAAAGACCTTATTATCCCAAGAATTTTCTCTGGGTATTAGTGTAAGTTTCCTTGCTTATTTTTTTACTTTACCTTTAGTCTCTATCTTTTTGGTTAGCACTTTTATTAGTATGGGCAATCAATAGTATGGGCAATCGTTTTTTCCTCAAGAGTTTTTTATGGTTAGAGTTACAAAAAAGAGAGAACTTTTAGAAATTAGGCTTATAAATTATAGCTTTCAAAAGCAAGTAGTGGACCTTTTTCTCAAAGGCTTTAAAGAAGATTAGTAAATAACCTTAAAAGGGTATGTCTTCGTCGGATATTGCCGGTAAATCCTCTACTGATTCAAAGTATTCCTCTTTAGAGAAAGAGGCTTTTTTTGTGTCTGAGGAGGGCTCTTCTGTCTTTCTATCAAGGATTTGGAGATTTTGAACCCAGACTTCGGTGACAAAACGAGTTTGCCCCTGTTTGTCCTCGAATTTGCGGGTTCTTAGTTTACCTTCTACATAAACTCTTGAACCCTTTGAAAGGTATTCTCCGCAAATCTCCGCAAGCCTGCCAAAGGCAACTAATCGATGCCATTCTGTAAGGGTTTCCTTTTCATTATTTTTAACCAGAACTTCATTTGTAGCCAACCTAAAAACAGCTACTGGCTTTCCCTCAAGGGTATACCTAATTTCCGGATCTGCACCAAGTCTTCCCAGTAGTATTACCTTGTTTACACTCATACCCTCAATATAGTTCCCTCTAAAAAATTTTCAATAGCTTCTATGAACAAGCACCACAAGCCCTACAAGATTTAGGACTACAGACAGGGGTTACCTTACCCTGTAAAGCCCTTTGCCATTCTCTATAAAGATATCTCTTGGAGACCCCCGTATCAATGAAATCCCAGGGAAAGGGGAAATCAACCTTAGAAGGAGGATTTAAAAGATAATTCTTTGTATTGAGATCTCTTAACAGCTTTTTAATGGGTGTGCCCTGGGCTAACCTTAGAAGAGGCTCACTTAGAGAGATATCTCCCCTTGCTAAAAAAGCTTGTAAGAGCGCCTCATAGAGAGAGTCAAACTTAATTTTGGGGATTCCCTTGAGTTCAATCCTTAACAAGCTGCTCTTTTCTTCAAGCTTCTTTATGTCCTCAAAGGAAGCCCATTGAAAGGGAGTATGGGGTTTCGGGACAAAAAAGGCAAAGGAAAAATTGAATTGAAGGCGCCACTTTTTCTGAAAGAGCTTTTTAACAAAAGTGGCAAGAGTATAGAGATCTTCCTCTTCTTCCTTAGGTAGTCCTATCATAAAGTATAACTTTATTTTCCTAATCCCACTTTTTTGAAGATTTTCTAAAGCCCTGAAAATATCCCCTTCGTCTATATCTTTGTTAATAATTTTTTTTAGTTTATAACTAGCAACTTCTGGAGCAAGGGCTACACTTTTGGTCTGTCTCAAAAGTTTAAGGAAGTTCTCTTGTAGGGCATCAATTCTTAAAGAAGAAAAGGTGAGGGTGACCTCCCTCTGCAACAGAAATTCTCCAACTTTCCAAATTTCCTCACGGTCCACAAACTCAAGACCAATTAAGCCTACCTTTGACCCTGCAGGTATTTCCTCCGCTCTGGCAAGCAGGCTCTCTAAGGAAAACTTACGTGGGGGGCGATAAATAAAACCAGCTAAGCAAAATCTACAACCCCTACCACAACCTCGAGATACTTCAAGGAGATAACTTTCTCCAAATTCAGCTTTTTTACTGGTAATTTTAGACAAAAGGGGCTTTTGCAAGGGCACTGCTTTAACTATTTTGATCCTCTTTTTTCCAAAGTGAACCGGACTATAGAAAAAGTCAAAGCTCTGAAGAGCGCTGAGAAGTTCTCCTTTATTCCAGCCCTTCTCTATGAGGAGAGGCACAATCCTTTGCTCTAAGGCCTCCCACTCTCCTAATAAAAAACCATCAAAAAAGGAACTAATAGGCTCAGGGTTAGACCAAAGGGCAATTCCACCTCCTAATACCGTTTGAGCTCGCTCTAAGGGATTAAGAGAGATTCCTCCCCGAAGAAGAATCCGTAAAACATTTACAAAGTCACCTTCAAAGGGAACTGAAAAGAGTATTACTGGAAAATCCCTTAAAGTATTCCCACTCTCTACTGATCTAATCTGATGGTTATGTTCAAAGAAGAATCTCTCGCCTACTATTTCTGGATAGCTGTTTAGACTTTCATAAAGTGAGAGGAAGCCTAAATTTGCCATACCCAGGGCATAGGAATTGGGAAAAACAAGGGCAATGGGGAGTCTTCCTCTCCATTTTTTGACTATTGTGTTTCTTTCAAAGGGGAGAAAATTAATTCCCATTTCTTTATATACTCCCTCAAAGGGGCTTTTGGTGTTATACTAAAAGGGTGTTTTGGAAAATCACCTTTCCTCTCCTTTTGGGATTTTTTTTCTTGTTTCTATTATCAAAGATAATACCTTTAGCAGACAGTGAAAAGGTTGAGAAGGGGCAAGAAATTCCTCTGCTCACCACAGGGAGGCCTGAGCTTTGTTTAGTCTGTCATAAAGAGAGGGTTCCAGAGAAGGCTCATAAAGAGGAAATTGTTGGCTGTTCAGGGTGTCATCTGGGGAATCCTTTAACCACTACCAAAGCCCTTGCCCATCGGGGTATGGTTAAAAACCCTTCAGATCTGAGAGTAGTAGAGCGCACCTGTGGACAATCCAATTGTCATCCTCAAGATGTGAATAAGGTGCGCAATTCCCTTATGGCTACTAATCATGGTATTATCAGGAGACTTCTCGTAGTTTTTGGTGAGGGAAAACTCTTGGAGAAAAATCCTCACTTAGGGGTTTCGGACTTAATAAAGAAGAATTTTTCCCTGCAAGAAAGCTACGCCCTTGATTACTTTCGTAAACTCTGTGGTTCCTGCCATCTCTACTTGGAAAAGGGAAGACTGGAGGGTTTTTTAGGAGAAAAGGGAGGGGGCTGTTCCGCCTGTCACCTTGCAGACTTTGGGAAGAATCAGAAAAGCGAATCCTTTCATCCCAAGCTTGAAAAATTAGTGCCTTTAGAGAGATGTCTTCGGTGTCACAATAGAAGCGGAAGGATTGGGTTTACCTATCAGGGGCTTTATGAAACCGCTCAGGGAGGCATCTACGATGTGAAGTGGTTAGATGGAAGAGAGCTTTTAAAGATAGAAGCTGATGTGCACTACAAAGCGGGGCTTCACTGTATTGACTGTCACACTCGAGAGGAAATCATGGGTGACGGGAATTTTTACTATAGCATAGAAGGGGCCTTAGAGGTAACCTGTGAGAGTTGTCACAAGGGTATTGCTAAAACCAGCAAGGGACGCAAGCTTACCAATCTAAAGATATCCGGCAACAAACTTTACTTAGAGGGAAAGTTTACTGGGCGCCTCCATCAGATAAGGGCACCTGCTAAGGATTGTGAACAGCCCTACCACCGAAGGCTTTCTTGTTCCGCTTGTCACTCACAATATATGCCCCAATGTATGGGTTGTCATGTGCGGTTTGACCCCAAGGAAAGACATCTCGATAAACTTAAGGCTATAGAAACCAGAGGTCTTTGGGAGGAATACGAAAGCTATCGGGAACTTCAAAGGCCAGTGCTTGCCATAAAGGAAAACATAGTTGTTCCAGTTACTCCTGGCTGACAGGATTTTATCACCCTTCTAGACGAGCGGGGAAGGCTAAAGAAAAAGATTGAGAGTATCACCTGGGCCCATATGGAACCTCACTCTACACAGAGGAGAGCAAGAGCTTGTAAGGACTGTCATCAGGATCCTAAAGTCCTGGGCTTAGGTTTTGGAAAAATTACTCTAAGGGAGGGAAGGCTCCTTTTTGAACCTCTCGAGGCACCTTTTGGGGAGACTAAAATCAGGCTTTCGCAAATTGTGGATCCTCAAGGCAATACTCTCGTTAAGTTTAATAGACCTAACATGCGAGGCTTTAACAGGGGCGAGCTTGAAAGGGTCCTTAAGGTAGGCCTGTGTCTAAACTGTCATCCTCCAGAACATAAAATTTTCTTAGAATGGAAGGGGGATTTTCTTTGTCCCCAATACCCCTTTTTGAGATCTTTATTTTTTTCTCGCTAGTGATAAAATGTATATGGTGAGTGGGTGATGTTTAAAATAGGAGATGTGGTTGTTTATCCCGGATGTGGCCTTGGTAAAATCTTGGACATTAAGGAAAAGGTCATCGAAGGTAAGCCTATAAAAACCTATATCTTTAAACTATTAGATAGCGAAACCCATTTTTTCATTCCTTTGGATTCCGTTCAAAAAGTAGGCTTAAGACCTATAATCTCATCTAATGAGGCGCAAAAGGTTTATCTAATATTATCAGAAAAGGAGATTACACTTCCCAATGGAAATTGGAATAAGCGTTATAGAGAATATACAGAAAGACTTAAAAGTGGCGATGTTTGTATACTTGCACGTCTACTTAGAGAACTCTATGAAGTATCCAAAAGAAAACCCCTTTCCTATGGAGAGAAAAAAATCTTTGAAAGAGCCAAAGAGTTATTAGTTAAGGAATTAGCCTTTTGTGAGAGATGTTCAGAGGAAGAGATAGAAAAAAAACTCTTTCTTTTAATGGAAGATTAGAAACTTAGAGGATGCTGAAAAATCGTTTTCAAGCTCTGCTCCTTTTGATTAGCTTTTTACTGGGAGCCTCTGTCTTTTATTACTTTAGTTTTAATACCCGAGGATGGATCTGGGTGATTATTGGAGGAATTTTTGGTGTAATCTTGGGACTAATTACTATTTATTTAGAGGAGAAAATTAGGAAGCTTCCTCTCATAAAGATCCTTGGTGGAGCTATAGGATTAATCTTAGGTTTAGGCTTAGCAAAACTTATTTCTTCCTTTTTTGATCTCTTTACTGGAGGGGTTTGGCAGGTCTTTCTTTATGTGATGAGTGCTTTAGGACTAAGCTATTTGGGGATTATGCTTTTTAGTAAAAAGATTGAAGAAATACGCCTGGGAGAATATTTTGAAAAAATTGGAGAAAGAGTTATAGCGAAGATTACCATACCTGTCAATACCCTATCTAAGAAGTTTTCTCGGAGGGGCATACCAAAAGTTATTGACACCAGTGCCATAATTGACGGGAGAATTATAGAGCTTGCTAAGATAGGTTGGTTAGAGGGACCTCTCTATCTCCCTAAAATTGTACTGGAGGAAATTCAAATTCTCGCGGATAGTTCAGATCCCTATAAGAGAAGTAAAGGCCGAAGAGCCCTTGATTTACTAAATGAGTTAAAGGAGGTTTTTAAGGGAGAATTAAAGATTTTGGAACAAAATTACAAGAATCTCTCTTCAATCGATGAAAAGCTGATCAAAATTTGTAGTGAATATTCTGCCAAACTCCTTACTACTGACTATAATCTGAATAAATTGAGTAAGCTTTATGGAGTTGAGGTCTTAAACATTAATGAGCTTTTTTTGGCTCTAAGGCCTTCAGTTAGGCCAGGAGATCTTCTCACTTTACAGGTTATAAAGGAAGGTAAAGAGAGAGAACAGGGAGTGGGTTATTTAGAGGATGGCACTATGGTGGTAGTTGAAAATGCAAGACATCTTGTGGGAGCAACTTTGGAGGTAGTGGTTAGTCATCTCCTTCACTCTCCCACGGGAAGAATAGTCTTTGCTCAGCTAAAGGAAGTAAAATCTATTAATGCCTAAGATCCTTCTCCTTCCTGAAGAAGTAAGAAACAAGATAGCGGCAGGAGAGGTTATTGAGAGACCTGCTTCAGTTTTAAAGGAGCTTCTGGAAAATGCCTTTGATGCTAAGGCCACTTTTATCAAAATAGAGATCCAAAAGGCCGGTCTAAAGAGTATATCTGTTTTCGATAACGGAATTGGCATGACCGGAGAGGATCTTCGTATTTGCTATTTCCCCTTTGCAACCAGTAAGATCAGAGATCTTGAGGATCTCTTTAATCTTCAAAGCTATGGCTTTAGAGGAGAGGCCCTCTCGAGTATAGCGCAGGTCTCACGCTTAAAAATAATCAGTAAATGTAAAGAAGAAGAACTGGGGCACGAAATTTTAGTTGAGTTTGGCAAAGAAAAGGTCTTTAAACCTTTATCTTTCAAAGAGGGGACCTTGGTTGTTGTAGAAGACCTCTTTGAGAATGTGCCTGCAAGAAAGGCTTTTTTAAAAAGTGCCAAGGTAGAGAGTGCCAAAAACATAGAGCTTCTCAGGACCTTAATGTTAACCCATCCCTATATAAGGTACGAAGTATGGATAGAAGGAAAGAAATTCTACACCTGGCAAGGAGGTTCCTCAAAGGAACTCTTTATTCATCTCTTTGAACTCAAAGAGGAATCCATAATGGAACTAATCTATGAAATAAGCCCTTTCAAAATCTACCTTCTCCTTACCCAGCCCGGAGAGGTCTTTTCACATAGTAAAAATCTTTTCTTCATGGTTAATAATAGGGCTATAAGGGACGAAAAGCTTAGTAGGTATTTCTTTTCCCTTTTAAGGAGGTATTACGGAGTCTTTGGTTATCCTGCAGGTTTGATCAATATAGAGGCTCCCCCAAGGATGGTGGATTTTAATGTGCATCCCGCAAAGTGGGAAGTTCGCTTCAAGAGAGAAGGTGAGGTCTATCAAGCCTTGGAAGAAGCCTTAAAGCTTCTCTTTGAAAAAAGGCGAAGAACTTTTTGCTATAGAAGCGCAGCCTACGATGCCAACCAAAAGGTTAAGGAAGATATTCCCCTTGAATATAGTATTCAAAGGGAGAGTGCTTATGAGACGAGAACTATGGCTAAACCTCTTTTAGAGTCAGAAGTAGACTTCAAAATCCTTGGAAGCTTTAAAAATACTTATTTGATTGTAGAAAGGGAGGAGGAGCTGTTTATTGTTGATCAGCATGCCCTTTCTGAGAGAATTTGCTTTGAATTTCTAAAAAAAAGGCCTTCCTCGAACCTTTCTCAGAGTCTTCTTCTCCCTTTTTTAATAAAATTAACATCCGAGATGCTTGAGAACTTAGAAAACAAACTTAAGGTTTTGGCTCAGCTGGGATTTGAAGTAGAACCCTTTGGCAGGGAGGAACTTATTGTTAAGGGTGTCCCTCCGCAGTTCAGGGAGGACGCTAAGGAAGTTTTAGAAAGGCTTTTGTCCTTACCCTTTATTTCTATGCAAGAGGCTAAAGAGGCTCTTTACAGGGAATTAGCCTGTATCCTGGCCAGAAAAAAGGGAGAAAACCTTTCTCAGGAAGAGAGGGTTTTCCTTATAAAAAGGATGTTTCAGGAGGGTTTAGAGCTCTGTCCCCATGGTAGACCCCTCTTTGTAAAGATTACCCTAAGGGAATTGGAAAAAAAGCTCAAAAGAATTACATGAATCTCAAACCAAAGGTTGTGGCTATATGTGGTCCCACTGGGGTTGGAAAAACAGAGCTTTCTATACTGGTGGCGAAACATTTTTCTGCTGAGATAATAAACTTTGATTCTCAACAATTTTATAAGGAGCTTGTTATTGGGACTGCCAAGCCTACTCCTGAGGAGCAAAAGGGTGTTCCTCACCATCTGTTTGAAGAGCTTAGTTTAAGAGAGGAGATGAGCGCAGGAAAGTTTGTAGAGCTTGCGGATAGGATAATCGAGGAAATTCAGCACAGAGGTAACCTACCTTTACTCGTGGGAGGAACAGGTCTCTACCTGAGAGCCTTTGAATATGGGATTTTTCAGGTGAAAGTGGATAAAACACTCAGAGAGGCTTTAAGGGATAGAGCCAAAGGGGATGTAGTTGTCCTTTATGAGGAACTTAAAGAAAAGGATCCTCTTTATGCCTCCAAAATTCATCCCAGAGACAAAGTGAGGATTATAAGGGCCTTGGAGGTTATTTACTCTACGGGAAAGCCTTTCTCCTCCTTTCACCGGGAAACCCCCTTTTTTCAAGCTAAACGTTATCCCCTTCTTAAGATAGGTCTCTACTTACCAAGGGAGGAACTCTATGCTAAACTCAACCAGAGGGTTAAGATAATGATCCAAAGAGGCTGGCTTCAAGAGGTGGAAAATATTTTAAAAGTCTATGGAAAAGAGATCTTCAGTAAAATAAAGGCCATAGGTTACCGAACCCTTTTAGAGGTTTTGGAGGGCAAACGCACCTTAGAATCCGCTATAGAAATAATTCAAAGGGACACCAGAAGATATGCCAAAAGACAACTAACCTGGTTCCGAAAGGAAAGGGACCTTATCTGGTTTAAACCTGACGAACAAGAGAAAATCTTAGAAAAAATTGGCTCTTTTTTGTATGGAGAGTAATTATGGAGAGTATGACCGGTTTTGGCAAAGGAGTGATTTCCAGAGATAACTTTCAAATCCACTGTTATATAAAATCACTTAATCATCGCTATTTAGATATCACCTGTAAACTACCTAAGAGATATCAACTGCTGGAGGAGCGAATCAGAAAAAAGTTGGGCGAAACCTTCATTAGAGGTAAAATAGAACTCACTTTGAGGGTGTTTGGCCTTTCAAGAGAACGGAGAGAAATCTTTTTTGATTTGGAGTTGGTAAGAAACTTAAAGGAAAATCTTGAAAGACTCAAGAAGGAATTAAGTCTTAAGGGAAAAATTAGCTTAGGAGATCTTCTCCAATTTAGAGACTGGGTGAGCTTTGAAGACAAAGAGGAGGAATTAGAGAGTTTATGGGAAGAGGTTAAACCCGTATTAGAGATAGCACTAAGTGATCTTAAAAGAGCTAGACTTGAAGAGGGAAAAAGGATTGAAAGACTTCTAAAGGAAGATCTTCAAAAATTAAAATGGATTGCCCAAGAATTGAAAGCTCTTAAGGAAGACACAAGAAGGGAAAATTTTCAGAGGACCCTTGAGAGGGTGAGACAACTCTTAATGGAGTTAGATTTGAAGCTTGAGGAGGGAAGAATCTATCAGGAGATCGCTTTTTTACTGGAAAAGATGGATTTTACAGAGGAGTTGGATCGATTTCAGATCCATTTAGATAATATGGAAAGACTTTTAGAGGAACCAGCCACAGGTAAAAAGCTTGACTTTTTGTGTCAAGAAATGTATCGAGAGATCAATACCTTGGCCTATAAAGCTCAGTCCGCTAAGGTATCTACTTTAGTAATTCAGGCCAAGGATCTAATTGAGAAAATTCGAGAGCAAGTGCAGAATGTAGTGTGAGGTGAGACTTGCTGAGAAGATTTAACTTATATTCGGAACTGCTAAAGCTTGAGCATACCATATTTGCTTTACCCTTTGCCTTAGCAAGTATTATCATTCTTATGAGGGAAATACCTCCTGTTAAAAGAATTATTTTTATCGTCCTTGCCTTGGTTATGGCCCGTCTTACGGGTATGGCCTTTAATCGCCTTCTTGATAGGGAGTTTGATGCTCAAAATCCTCGCACAAGGCTCTGGCCTCATGCCTCTGGCTTTGTAAAAACCTGGGAAATAAAAATCATCCTAAGCATTACCTCCCTATTATTTATAATTAGTTGTGCCTTTATAAACAAACTTGCCCTATTATTGAGCCCCTTTGTGATTGGTTTGCTCTTCATCTATCCTCTGGCTAAGAGATTTACCTATTATCCCCACTTTATTTTAGGAATAGTTTATTTTTTAATTCCCGTTGCGGTAGACATAGCCCTGAATGAGAGGATAGGCCTTATGGCAGTGCTGCTTGGTTTAGGTATGGCTTTCTGGGTTGCAGGCTTTGATATTTTATATAGCTTACAAGACTATGAATTTGACCTGAAGATGGGCCTAAAGTCTATTCCAGTGAGGTTTGGAATCAAAAGAGCAATAACATTAGCTCGAGTTCTTCACCTCCTTACCCTTCTCTCCCTTCTGCTCCTCGGAGTCTTTTATTATCCCGCAAGTGCCATTTATTTCATAGGACTCTTGGTTATGGCAGGCTTTCTTTGGTATGAACATACTCTGATTTCTGAGAGGGATCTCTCTAAACTAAACAAGGCCTTTTTCACGGTAAATGGAATTATAAGTATTCTCTTCTTTTTGCTTGTGCTTTTAGACAGACTACTAAGGAGCGATCTCTTTATTAAATGAAAGTCTTTGCATTTATTAATCAGAAAGGAGGAGTGGGGAAAACCACTCTTACCATTAATCTCGCCAGAGCCCTAAGTTTAAAGGGCCTTAAAGTTTTGATTATTGATTCTGATCCTCAGGCCAACGCAGGCAGTGGTTTAGGAGTTAGAGTGAAAAGGGAGGAAAGTCTCTACCAAGCATTGATTGAGGAAAATTGCGAAGCCTTTATAAGGGAACCCTATCCTAATCTGTTCCTTCTGCCTTCATCTATTGATTTAGTGGGCCTTGAGCTGGAACTTGCTAACTTAGATAGAAGAGAGTTTGTCCTAAAGGAGCTATTAACTAAAAGTAGCTATAAGGGTGAGAAGCTTCTTTCCTACTTCGACTTTATTTTCATTGATGCTCCCCCCTCTCTTAGTTTAATTACTGTAAATATTCTCACTGCCTCTCAGGGAGTGGTTATACCTCTGCAGTGTGAATATTACGCCCTTGAAGGCTTATCTCTTCTTGTGCGCACCGTCAGAAGAATAAAGGATACCTTTAATCCAGAATTAAAGCTCTTTGGTATGGTGCTTATGATGTATGATCCCCGCAACCGTTTGACCTTTGATATTGCGGAAGAGGCAAGGAAGCACTTTAAATGGATACTCTTTAACACGGTGATTCCCAAAAGTGTTCGTGTTAGTGAAGCCCAAAGCTATGGCAAAGCAATACTTGACTATGAACCTAATCACAAGGTAAGTGAAAGCTTTAAAAGTTTAGCAGAAGAATTTTTAAATAGACTTAAAAAATCTTAGAGTCTTTGAGGTTAGAGGGTTTAAAATTTTTAAAGGCCTGTAGGATGAAGGCCATGGAGCTCTATGCAAGTGGTAATATTATATGAACCTCGAGGCCACCCTCCCTTGGAAGATTAAATCTTAATACTCCACCATGGGCTTCGATGATTCTCTTTGTTATAAAAAGGCCAAGCCCCATACCTTCTGACTCCTTTAACTTAAAAAAGGGCATCCCTAATAATGGCAATTTTTCAGGGGTAACTCCTGGTCCTCGGTCTCTGATCACAATAGAAATTTTCTTGGAGTTTTGAACTAAAGCCTGAATTTGGACTACCTCGCCATGGGGAGAGGCCTTCACCGCATTTTCTATAATATTAAAAAAGGCCTGGGTTAGTAATTCAGGGGACCCTACAATAGTTAATCCTTCCATTACTTCAAAAGCTAAATGGATCCTCTTTTCCTCTGCCAGAGGGGTTACCCAAAAGAGAGCCTCTTCAATAATCTCCTTAAGACTAAGTTTTTCTTGCTTAACTTTTATCTCCTTAGCTAAATAGTCTATCCCTGAAAATAATTTTTTTAAAAGTTTTTCTAAGCGTTGAAAGGATTCTTTGGTTTTTTCAAAGAGAGTTTTTATCTCTCCATCCTCAATTCGCTTGTGTAATAGGTTTTCTAATCTTTCCAGGTATCCATAGGCTATGGCAAAGGGGGTTTTGAGCTCGTGAGATAGATAACTTAAAGCAATTTGATAAGCCTCTTTGAGACTCTCTTGCTCTGTTATGTCCATCACTAATAAAACTTTGTGTTCTGAATCAAGGTTTACTTCGTATATTTCAATTTTTTTACCCTTCTTTTCAAAGATTTTCTTGATTTCTGAGGGTTGGGGGGAACTTCCCAGATTTTCCAATGCTCTTTGATTCA
This sequence comes from Caldimicrobium sp., assembly GCA_025059715.1. GTDB lineage: Bacteria > Desulfobacterota > Thermodesulfobacteria > Thermodesulfobacteriales > Thermodesulfobacteriaceae > Caldimicrobium. The sequence goes on along the minus strand of JANXCE010000002.1, from coordinate 30,929 downwards.
TCTTAATGACTTGCCCCTTTCTTAATAAAAGTGCTTCCATTGGTAGGCGATAAAAAATGTCTTCTGATAATAAAGCTTTTCTATTGAGCTCTTGAAGGACCCTCTTAATTCGAATATAGAACCATAAAAGCAAAATATTTATGCCTAAACTTAAACTAAGAAGTATTAATAGTGGTAACCAATAATCGGACATTATATTTTGGGAACCAATCTATAACCTAAACCACGAACTGTTTGTAAGAGTTCTCCTGCTTGGCCAAGCTTTGACCTTATTCTGCAAATGTAAGCATCGAGAACCCTGGAATAGTATTCTCTCTCGTTAGACCAAATCAAATCTAAAAGATCTTCTCTTGAAAAGACTCTATGAGGATTTTCAATAAAAAGACTGAGAATTTTAAATTCTGTTGCGGTGAGTTCTAATAGTTTTCCCTCAAGATATATGGCCTTTTTTTCCTTGTCCAAGATAAAGGGCCCTACACTTATTAAACTGGAGGGTTCTCCTTCGGTTTTTTGTAATAGTCTTTTTATTCTTAAAATTACCTCCCTAAGGCTAAAGGGTTTTACCACATAATCGTCTGCTCCAAGCTCTAAGCCCAAGACCCGGTCAAGTTCTTGTCCTTTAGCGGATATTATGACTACTGGAATATTACGATATTTATGGGAACTTCTAAGGTATTTTAATATATCTAAACCATTACCATCAGGTAAGATTAGGTCAAGGACTACTAAGTCAAAGTCCATACTTACAGAAAAAACAGAAAAGGCTTGAACCAGTCCCGAGCGAACCTCAACTCTATAGCCCTCCTCCTCCAAGGCAGAGCTTAAAAGGTGGGCTATCTCTCTATTGTCTTCAATGACTAAAATTTTCTTAGCCTTCATATCTCGCAAGGCATCCTTTAACCCTTAGGTATAGCTCTTCTATCTCTGGCTACCGCAGATTTGCCGGTCTCCTTAGCCAATTTTTTAGCGTAAAGCTTTACTTCAGAGGCCTTAGAAGAGAGCTCTCCAAAGGAGGAGAAGTTGCTTGAGGGGATTATAACACAACTTAAAGTAAGGAGATTAAATAATTTCAAATTCCCCTGTCTATCAATGGATTCATAGTAATTTTTTTGAATATCCTCTTCTTTATGAAAGGACAGACGAGCCCTCTCAAATTCTCTTATGATTATTTGACATATCTCTTCAGCCTTACCCTTGCAAATGATCACAAAATCGTCCCCACCAATGTGGCCAACCCACATGTCTGGAAAATCCCTTTTGAGACCCTTTAGGATCTCACCTAATTTTTGGATAACCGCATCTCCCATAGCAAATCCATGTTTGTCATTATATGGTTTAAAATCGTTAATATCTAAGTAAATTACCTCAAAGACCTCACCTTGTCTTAATCTTGCCTCAACTTCCCTTCTTATTGACCAATTTCCAGGAAGACCCGTAAGAGGATTGGCTTCTTTGGCTAAATCTAAAGTTTTTTTACTAAGGTAATAAAGGAGCTTTTGAATTGGTAAAATTCCGTAGTAAATTCCATCCACGGAGACTATCAAATCGTGAAGAGGATCAAGTCTATCACTAGTAGATACAATTGAGCCTGCTTCCTCAAGATTAAGTCTTCCGTCAATAGTTTTGATGTCCTTTTCCATAACCTCGCTAACCACCTTTCTTGAATTCAGAGAAAACCCATAGCCTAATCTCCCTAAAATAACCCTCTCCAGAAATTCATATCTATAAAGGGCTCCAATGGGGCGATATTGATCATTAACCACCGCAATAGTTCTTAAGTTTTCATTATCCATAAACATAGTAAATGCTTCATAGATTTTAGCATGATATGGTAAAGGTGGCACTTTAATAGTTATCTTGGAAATTTCTCCCGGAGATTCTCCATTATCAAAAGTAAGCATAGGAAAGATGGGAGGATTGTGGGGGATACTCTCTAATTTCAAGACTCTCACCTCCCTTTAAGGAAAAAACAGGTTTTCCAAAATAATTACCCTGATAGTATTTTACTCCCATGTCTAAAAGGGCCAAAAATTCCTCCCTCCCCTCTACCCCTTTGATCACCACTGTTATTCCAAGCTCTTGGCAGATCTCTAAAATATGTTCAATAAATTTCTTTGAAAAGGCATCTTTCAAACCTCCCATTATAAAGAACTGATCTATTTTTACGAAATTGGGTTTTATTTCCGTTAACTCTATATAGCTATGGGAACTACCTCCGTAGTCATCAAGAGAGATTTTATATCCCAAGCGGAGGAGATGAAATATATTTTTTAAATAATCTTCCCAATCTTCAAGTAGTTGACAATTAGTTATTTCTAAAACAATTTGTTCGGGATTGAACCCGAGTTGTCTAATTGATTTTTGAAATATTTCCTGATGATAAAGTTCCTGTAGTAAAGCCAAGGGGTGAATGTTTAGGAATAGCAGGTGTTTTGAGGAAAGGCCTTCGCTGGAAGCCTTGAGAAGGGCTTTAATTCTAAAGAATAAATCTAATTCAAAAAGGATTTCGTGTTCTTGGGCCCTCTTGAAGAGGTTATCTACATTTTTTCCGAAAAGGGGTTTGGTAAGCGCCTCATAACCCAGGATCTCAAAGTTGGATAAGTTAATAACAGGCTGAAAGAAGGTTTCAATTTCTGTGAAATCAAAGGGTATTTTAGTAAATATTTTATCTTCAAGGGGATTCAAAATTTCTTGGAAAGTTCTCTCTTTTTCTCCCATTTGCTAATTCCCTTTATTTGGCAATCATGGCACGCAGAAGATCTGCGGTATTTTCCATATGGGTGGAAATCAGGGCAATAACATCAACTATTTTTGATATATGAAAAAAATCCAGGGGTTCTTTTATTTCTTTATAGATTGTCTCTTTTAATCTAAAGGCCAATTCCTCGGTGACGAATTGGGAGTGCCTTACTGAGCGAACAAGTTTTTTGGCTCGCTCTCTTGCCTCTGCATCCCAATAGGAAAGATATCTTAAAGTTTGGGCTACAAGCTCTTCAAAATAGGAGATGGGCTCTAAACTTTGTTCTAAAAGTCTTGTTAATTCCTGTTTCAAAGAAAGGGATAACTGAACCTTTCTGAGTAGGAGGAGCTTCAAGAGTGCTTCTCCTAAGTCTGCTAAGGCATCTTGTTCTTTTAGATACATGAAAAGTTCAAATTTTTCGACAGGTAGGATAAGCCCCTTAGGTAGGTGCCCCCTAACATTGGTTTTGACCTTATCCGCTTCTTTTTCAATTTCGTTAATATCCCGAGCAATCTCCCTTAATCTCTCTTCATTTCCATCAAAGTAGGCTTCTAAGGAAAGGGGTAGTCTACTTAAACACTCTATTATTAGGCGAGCGTGCCTCTTTAAAAGTTGAAAGGTAAGGCTTTCCTCGAGCTGTTCAAAGGTGAGAGTAGATATCCTCTCAGGAGTTTCTCCCTTTAGGAGTTTGCCCTCAACGACAAAGATTATGTTTTCCCCAATATTACAGGCAAGATCCGCAACTCTTTCCAAGTTTTCTACCACTAAGAGATAATCAAAACCACTCTTTAAACTTTCAGGGAAATCCTTTAAACAACTCTCAATTTTTTCTCTCAAATCTACTTTCATTTGATCAACAACTTCGTCCCTGTTGATTACCTCTCGGGCAATTTTTACGTCTTCCTTAACAAAGGCATTTATTGCCTGTTCAAGCATGTATAAAGCCTCTTTAGCCATAGGAAGTAGGTCAATCTTACAGTTTTCAATGAATCCATTTTTTTCTTCCGCCAGATGGAGCACCATCTCCGCAATGTTGACGGCTTGATCCGCAAGCCTCTCTAAATTCCTGGAAATATCTAAGGCACTTACCACAGTTCTTAAATCTTTAGCAACAGGTTGCTGTAAAGCCAGAATTTCTAAAGCCGAGACATTAATCATATGATCATAATAATCTATTTGATCATCAAACTTAATAATTTCTTGAGCAAGTTTTTTATCTCGGTTTTCAAAGGCTCTAATAACTCCCTTAAACATCTCATCAACAGAACGAGCCATATCAAGGAGTATGTTATGAAGGAATTGTAACTCTCTATTTAGAGCAACTCGAACCATCAAAGCCCCCCCTTTGATGGATATTAGCCAAAGCGTCCACTAATGTAGTCTTCCGTTAGTTTCTTCTCGGGATTAGTGAATATCTTCTCGGTAGGTCCAAATTCAATAAGCTCTCCCAAATACATAAAGGCAGTGAAGTCTGAGATCCTTGCTGCCTGTTGCATATTATGGGTAACAATAACAATGGTAATTTTGCTTTTAAGTTCTACGATAAGGTCTTCAATACGAGCAGTAGAGATGGGATCAAGGGCAGATGTGGGTTCGTCAAAGAGTAGAACTTCAGGTTCAACAGCAATAGCTCTGGCTATGCAGAGCCTTTGCTGTTGCCCACCAGATAAGGAATAGGCATTTTCTTTTAGACGATCCTTTACCTCCTCCCAAAGCGCTGCATCTTTAAGAGCCTTCTCCACTCGATCTTTCAATTCTGTAGAATTAGTAATTCCTTTAATTCTTAAGCCATAGGCTACATTTTCAAAGATTGACTTTGGAAAGGGGTTGGGTTTTTGAAAGACCATACCTATCCGCAGTCTTATGTAGAGAGGTTCTACTCCTTGGCCTACAATATTTATACCCTCAGGATAGAGAAGAATAGCCCCTTCATAGCGAGTCCCAGGATAAAGATCGTGCATTCTGTTAAAACATCGAAGAAGGGTGCTCTTTCCACAACCTGAGGGGCCAATGATAGCGGTAACCTTTCGCTCGTAAATAGGCATGGTTATATCCTTTAAGGCATGAAAGGCTCCATAGTAGAAGTTGAGCTTCTCCACCTTTAGCTTTAAATTTTCCATGAAAGGATCCCCCTCTCCCTTACCATTGATATTTCTTTCGCATCTTATATCTTAAGTAATAGCTGATAGAATTTAAGAGTAAACAAAGAACAAGTAAGATAAAACCCGCCGCGGCGGCATTTTTATGAAAAGCCTCTTGAGGTCTTGAGACCCAGTTAAACATCTGAATCGCTAACATAGTAAAGGGACTTTTTAGCATCTCAATAAAGGACTCCCAGGGAGGTGGTGGCAAAAAGGCAATAAAGGTAAGTGCTCCTATGGTTAGAAGAGGAGCAGTCTCTCCAATTGCTCTGGAGGTAGCAATAATAACTCCAGTTAGTATTCCTCCCAAGGAGTAGGGAAGTAAGTGATGAAAAACCAATTCGTAATTTGTGGCTCCAAGAGCGTAGGCTCCTTCCCTTATGGCTCTGGGAATCCTTCTTAAAGATTCCCTTGTAGTCACCACAATCACTGGCAACATAAGGAGCCCCAAGGTTAAACCTGCAGTTAAAATGCTTTCTCCAAACTTAAATCTGTAAACAAATATGCCCAAGGCCAAAAGTCCATAAACTATAGAGGGCACCGCAGAAAGGTTGGTAATATTAGCCTCAATTAAACGAGCTATTTTACCCTTTCCTCCAAACTCTTCCAAATAAATACCTGCAGGAATCCCCAAAACCACTGACCAAAAGATAGCCCCCAGCATAATATAAATAGTATCTACCCAAGCAGATAATATTCCTGCCTCCTCGGGAAAGCGAGAGGGATAACTAATATAAAATTTAGGATCAAAGATCCGGTGAAATCCATCGATAAAAAGCTTAACCGCAATGGAAAAGAGAAAGATCAGCACAAACCAGACACAAAAGATCCCTATGGCTGAAAAAACCCTCTCTGCTTTTTTATAGTCCATGATTAGAGCTCCCTAACACTAATATCTCTCAACGCGAGACTTTAGGTAGACCGCAAGGAGATTAAAAAAGAGGGTTAATACAAAGAGAAGAAACCCTGCGGCAAATATGGAGAGATATTCAAAGGAGAGAAAGGGTAAATCTCCCAGGGCAACCTGGACAATATAACCGGTGATAGTCTGCACTGGCTCTAAGGGATTTAAGGTTAAGTTGGGATACATCCCTGCCGCAACAGCCACCACCATAGTTTCTCCAATAGCCCTTGAGGTTCCAAGGAGATAGGCAGCAATAATGCCTGATTTAGCTGCGGGAATCACTACCTGAAAGGCCGTTCTAAGTTTGGTTGCCCCAAGACTATAGGAGGCTTCTCTTAGGTATTGGGGAACTCCTTTCATAGCATCTTCTACCAACGAGGCGGTGAAGGGAAGTATCATAACCCCTAAGACTATCCCCGGGGATAGGGCATTCATGCCATGCATCTCTATACCAAACTTTGCAAAGATCCACTGCAAAAGCGGAGTAACACCAAGGAGTGCAAAATACCCATAAACTACAGTGGGAACCGCTTCCAAAAAGTCAAGCCAAGGTTTTACCGCCTCTCTAACCCTATGAGAGGCAAATTCACTTAAATAAACTGCAATAAGAATTCCTAAAGGAATTGAGATTGCCATGGCAATTCCTGCAATAAGAAAAGTTCCACAGAGTAAGGGCCAAATTCCAATCTTTTTACTGATAAAAGTGGGAGTCCACTCCGTTTCAGTAAAAAACCTAATGAGAGAGGTGGGGAAGCCCCCACCTTCAGGATGGGTAAAGAAGCGAATTGTGTCCTCAACCAAAGCTACAACAATACCTACGGTTACTAAAATAGAAGCTGTGGCTGTAAGTAAGAGAAAACCCTTAAAGATTACATCAAGTTTTTTCTTTACCTCGATTTTCATATAATATTATTTTACTCCTTAGCCTCTCTTTTTAAAAGTTCTTCAACTGTTAAACCAACTTCAGGCTCTCCTCCAAAAACAGTTCCAGTTTGTCTCTTTTCAAAGCGTTTTCTCGCAAGCTCATAGGCTTTATCAGGAAGAGGAATGTATTTTACTTGTCGGGAGATTTTACCTGCATTTTTTAGATAAAAATCTACAAACTCCCTTACCTCTGGCCTATCAAGGGCCTTAGCGTTCACATATATGAAAAGAGGCCTAGAAAGGGGTTGATATTCACCAGATCTTACGGTTTCCGCTGTGGGACTTACACATTTGCCAGTTTTGGGATTTTTAATAGCTACCGCTTTCACTTTATCCTTGTTTTCCTCTACATAGGCAAGCCCAAAATAGCAGAGAGCTCCCCTTTCTCTTTGGGCAAATTGCACGAGAACATTATCGTCTTCCGAAGCGGTATAATCTCCTCTCTGAGCCTTAGCCTTACCCATTATAGCTTCAGTAAAGTAATCAAAGGTTCCAGAGTCAGACCCAGGTCCGCAAAGTTTTATAGGCTCCTTGGGCCACTTGGGATCTAAATCAGACCAATTTATAGTCTTTCCCTGAGATTCAGGTTTCCAGACCTCTCTTAATTGTTCCACCGTCATACAAGTAGCCCAAGTATTTTTGAGATTAACCACTACTGACAGACCATCGTAGGCCACGGGAAGCTCAATATAGCTAATGCCGTTCTTCTTGCATTCCTCCATTTCTCTTTTTAAGATTGGTCTTGAGGCATTTTGAACATCAGTTTCGCCTCTGCAGAACTTTTTAAATCCTCCTCCTGTTCCAGAGATACCCACGGTTACCTTTACTGCTCCCTTTTTAGCCTTTTGAAATTCCTCCGCCACTCCTTCAGTAATTGGAAATACTGTGGAAGAACCATCAATTTTGATCAGCGGTGAAGAAACCCCCTGAACCGCACTCCCCATAACGCCTAATCCCGCCATAAGAGCCAAAATTTTTTTGCTAACAAAAACCTTTCTCATAATACCACCTCCTTAATTTTTTTTAACTCAATATAGAGACCTATATTTAAAGTATTTTTAAGCTAATGTTAAAGGAATATTAAAAATTTTAAAAACGGAGACCTGAAAAGGATGACTTTTAACGAAATTTACTTTTGGGCCCAATCCTAAGTTAAACATTACGAAAAAAAAGCGGAAACTTACGGAAGATGTCTAAGATTGTGCTTAAGAAGGGCTCTAAGTTTTCTTCTCCTCGGGTCGTAGTAAGCCTTTAGGTAATATATAAATGCATAGAGCACCAAACTTAAAAGAACGATAATAAAGAAAAGGGTAAAGAGAGGCAAAAGAGTTAGACTTAAAGGCCAAAGGAAAAATAACAAAGCAAAAAGAAGAAACTTCATAATTGCATCATAATGCAAAGTGTTTACTGTTGCTATAGCCCTTCAACTGGTTGATAATTTCACTTGTCAGCTTGCTCAGACTAAAGAGATCTTAGACAACTTCAAGAATAATGTTAAACGCACAGAAAAACAGGTCAAAAGTTTTGGGGAGGCTTTAAGAAAAGCCTTCGATCCTAATGTCTTGAGGCAGTTTTCAGAAAAATTAGAAGATATATCTCTTCAAGTAGCTCAGGCAACCGCCTTACCTCTAAGTGGTCTTCACTATGGAAACCCCTTAAATTAGTTTTATAATGATAATTAATGGTAAGGGTAGTAGCTGGGTTTATTGTAGATGGTGGAAAGATTTTATTAGTTAAGAGGCCTTGGCATAAAAAGAGAGGAGGGCTTTGGGAATTTCCAGGTGGTAAAATAGAAGATAACGAGACCCCTCAAGAGGCTCTTAAAAGAGAGTTGAGAGAGGAACTGGGAGTGGAGATATTACCTCAAGATATTATTATAAGAGAGATTTACACATATCCCGATGAAATCATAGAGCTTATCCTGATAAAGGCTACCCTATTAGGAGAACCAATCTTGAAAGAGGCTGTCGAAATGAGATGGGTTGACTTGAAAGATTTAGAAAACGTGGAGCTATGTCCTGCGGATAGAGAGGTTCTTAGAGTATACAAGAACTTGAAAAAAAGGAAAATGGAGTTAAGATAGTATTTAATAAGTTGGGCGGTTAGCTCAGGGGTAGAGCGCCATCCTCACACGGTGGATGTCGGAGGTTCAAATCCTCCACCGCCCATTAATACTCCTTGCTCCCAAAGATTAGGGGGCCAAAAAGACCATAAGGAGGAAAAACAATGTTTGAAATTCCTCAACCTAAAAGAATCCGCAAATGGGAGTCCCTGTTCATTGTTCATCCTGATAGGGTGGAAGAAAAGGACCAACTCTATGAGAAGCTTAAACATATTATTAGAACTCACAATGGAGATCTTCTGAAAATTGAAGAGTGGGGATTAAGGAAGCTTGCTTATCCTATTCAGAAGAAAAAACAAGGATATTATGTTTTGATTGAATTTTATGGTAATGCCACCTTGCCCCAAGAACTGGAGAATTATTTTCGCATAGATGAACGAGTAATAAGATTCATTATTCTAAAGCTTGAAGATAGGTTTAATCCTGAAGATCAAGCCTTACAGGGAGGTAATTAGTCATGGAAGATAATATTACAGTTAAAAAGAGGGTATTTCCCCGGAAGAAGATTTGCAGATTTTGTGTGGATTCAAGTCTTACTCTTGATTACAAGAATGCGGAACTTCTTAAACAATTCATCAATGAAAAGGGAATGATACTTCACCGGAGACAAACGGGTAATTGTGCCTATCATCAAAGAAGGCTAACCACTGCCATTAAACAGGCAAGAATCATGGCACTTTTGCCCTTTACTGCGGATGTTGAAATTGATTAGGAGGTAAGGATGATAGAAGTTATTTTAAAAAAGGACATTCCCAAGCTTGGTAAAGCAGGAGAGGTGGTAAAGGTTAAGGATGGCTATGCCAGGAATTACCTTATTCCTAAGGGATTAGCCATCTTAGCTAATCAAAGGACACTAAAGGCTTTAGAAAATGAGAGAAAGCTCATTTTAGCAAAGGTAGAGAGGGAGAAGAGAAAAACTCAAAGCTTAGCGGAAAAGCTTCAAGGTTTTACTTTAACTCTCTATCGTAAAGTAGTAGGTGAAGGAAGGCTTTATGGATCTGTTACTCCAGGAGACCTTTCAAAAGCACTGGTAGAGAAGGGATTCGATATTGATAGAAAACAAATCCTATTAGCGGAGCCTATTAAAACAGTGGGTTCTTATGAAGTCTTGATTAGGCTTTCTTCCGATATCACAGTTCCCATAAAAGTTGAAGTTATTGAAGAAAGGTAATTCATGGCGGTGAATAGAAGAAAGGGTAAATTAACTAAACAGACTAAGCAGGTAACGCTTCCCGAAGAGTTTCTACCTCCTCAAGATCTACAGGCTGAGCGATACTGTTTAGCTTCTATTCTTATTGATCCAGGAGCTCTCATTAAGGTTTTAGATTTTTTAAAACCTGAAGACTTTTACTCCGTTGCTCATCGTCTCATTTATCAGGCCTTTATTCAACTTTTTGAAAAGGATGAACCTATTGATATTGTAACTGTGTATAACGAATTGGAAAGAATGGGGGAGCTGGAGAAAGCGGGAGGTGCAACCTATCTGTCAGAGCTTGCAAGTCTTCTTCCCACATCTGCCCATTTAGTTCACTACGCAAAGATTGTTAAGGAAAAAAGTATTTTACGAGAGATTATCAGGATTAGTCAGGATTTGATTTATCGTTGTTATTATTCTGGAGAAGATTCTCAAGAGTTGCTCAATTATGCGGAAAAGGCACTCTTTGATTTGGCATACTATGGCAAAAAGGAGACCTTTGCTCCGATCAAGGAGGTTATTAAAGAGACCATCAAACATTTAGAGACCCTCTATCAAAGGGGAGATTTAATCACGGGTATACCCACAGGTTTTTATGAACTTGATAGATTAACCGCAGGCTTACAAAGAGGCGATTTAATCATTTTGGCAGCGCGACCAGGCATGGGGAAAACTGCGCTGGCTTTGAATATAGTTTGCAATGCGGTTAAGCAGACAAAGTTAGGCGCAGCTATTTTCTCCTTAGAGATGAGCAAAGAACAATTGGTTTCTCGTATGATCTGCGCAGAAGGCAAGGTAAACTTTCAGAGATTTAGAACGGGTCAGTTAGAACCTCAGGATTGGCAGAGGGTGATAAGTGGAGCCAGTGTGTTAAGTGAACTACCTATTTTTATTGATGATACTACGGGAATAAACATCTTAGAGGTCAAAGCCAAAGCTCGGAAGGTTATGAAAGAGATGCCTCTGGGTTTGGTGGTTATAGACTATCTTCAGCTCATGAAGAGTTTAGAGCGCAAAGAAAGAAGAGAACAGGAGATCTCCGAAATATCCGCAGGCCTCAAAGCCTTAGCTAAGGAGCTAAATGTGCCCTTGCTTGCCCTTTCTCAGTTAAATAGAAAAGTAGAAGAAAGACCCGATAAAAGGCCTCAGCTTGCAGATTTAAGAGAATCGGGAGCCCTTGAACAAGATGCTGATGTGATACTTTTTATATACCGAGATGAAGTCTACAATAAGGAAACTCCCGAGAAGGGCATAGCGGAGATAATAATTGGAAAACAGAGAAATGGACCTTCAGGCGTTACTATAAAATTAGCTTATCTATCTCAATTTACTTCCTTTGCCAATTTAGAGAGATCTTTATAATTCACCTTTAACTACTAAAACTGGCAGATTCCCAAAGTTAATAACTCTCTCCGTTACACTACCGAGCAGTAAGCGTTTTAAGCCTGTTTTTCCATGGGAGCCCATAACAATCAAATTTATCTCTTCTTTTTGGGCTACCTCTAAAATCATCTCCACAGGAGCACCCTCAATAACCGAGGTGCTACACTCAACTTCCTCTCTTTTAAAGTTTTCCTTTAATTTTCGAACAAATTCTTCGGCGGAGAATTTTAGAGCTTCCATAAGTTTATAGAGATCTCCAGGGACTTCATATAGCTCAGTAATAATAGGTTCTACCACATAGAGTAAGCGTATGTTGCTTTTAAAGTGTTTAGCAAGCTCGAGTGCTCTATGGGCAGCCCTTTCGGAAAAAGGTGACCCATCTGTAGGAACTAATATTTTATTAAATTTTAAGGAACCATCCTTTGGAATTACTATGACATCCACAGGGCTTGCCCCAATGACTCTCTGAGCAGTGCTTCCCAGAATGCCTCGCGCAAGACCGCTTTTCCCACTTTTGCCCAAAAATACCAGGTCTATATCCTCCGCATAAATTATATCCACAATTTTTTGAAAGGGTTCGCCCTCTTCTATAAGGGGCTTTATCTTTACCCCCTCTTCCAGGGCAATTTCTTTAGCTTTTTTTAGTATTTTTTCCCCAGTTCTTCTGAATAAATCTTTCATACCCAAAAAAAGAGAAAGGGCACTACTTAAACCCGCTCCTAAAGGAATAACAGTTAGGGCAATAACACTCCCATTGATGCTCTTAGCAAATCTTAGAGCATTTTCATAGGCATTAAAACTCTCTGTAGAACCATCCAGGCAAGCTAAAATTCTCTTGTAAAGCCCCATAGCACCCTCCTTCCTTTTTAATTACTAAACCTTATCCCAAGCTTTACACTTGCAATCCTTGTTGATTTATTGTAATTGTATTTAAAAAAATTTAATAGTCAAACTTAAGTAATCTCCAAAACCTTACTCTAACTTACCAGAGCTTATGCTACACGCAACTGAAAAGTCCTTTCACATGGTCGCCTATCCACTCATTAAACTCGCAGTTTCCCCTTCTCTACATTTTAAAAAGTTTACCAGAAAAGGCCCTTTCAGGCTTTAATCTCTAAATGCTTTAATCAAAAGATCTCTAAAAAGCTATGCTTCCCTAATTAATCTATGTAGCCCTATAAGTTTAAAAATAAGGGATAGTTGGATTAAGGCTAAAGGATGAAGATAAGACCTAAACAAGACAGCTTATTCAGGAAACCAAAAAAAATTGTAAAGGGGATTGTTTTAAGGTTTATATTCTAAGAAGCAGAGCTTAGGAGTGAATAGGATAAGCAGTAAAGGAGACATAGAAAAGAGCTTTGTCCTTTTCTTTACTTTGTTCTTTACTATGGGTTTACTCGGAGAAAGGCGAAGAGTTTATAAGGGATTTTTTAATTTTCCTTTATTTTTACTTCAAGAAAGTGAGTGGCGCAGGGAAGACAGGGGTCAAAATTACGTATCATAGGCTCCGCTTTACTCAATAGCTCCTCTTCCTTTAGCTCTTTTTCCTTAGCCAAGAGTTCAGTTAGAGTAAGTTCTATAAGTTTTAAATTTTGTGCGGTCGGGGTAATAAGGCGGGCATAGGTAATTGTTCCCTGGGAATCAAATTTATAATGATGCCATAGTATACCTCTTGGGGCTTCAGTAACTCCAAATCCTTCACTTTCTTTAACCATAACCTCCAATGATGGGGAAGGAGGCTTTCTGTAAGTTTTTACTATTTCAAGGGATTTCTCCAAACTGTGAAGGATTTCTAACATTCTTATAAGAGCACTCCTATAGGGATTATTTAGGGGAGGAAATACACCATATTTTAGAGCCAAACTTTGGGCAATAGGAGAGAGTTTTTCAAAGGCATTGTTGAAACGAGCAAGAGGCCCAACTAAATAAGCTTTACCCTCTGAGGAAAGATAAAAATTTGCCGTGGCATAGGGAACTTTAATTTCTTTAAAGTAATGCCTAAAATCTCTCTTGCTGATTTTTTCTCGGCCATCAAATATTAGATCCCCAAGAAGTGGGTAATCATCTCCTATAAGAGAGACATAGATTACCTCTTTAAAGGAAAATTCGGGATATTTTAAAGAGGAGAGTTTGGCAAAAAGTTCTACCGCTATATTTATGGATTCTTCTAAGGGTTTTTGTAAATTAGATAGGGATTCCGGAACAGAGGAGAAACCACCAGCAATTAGGGCTACAGGATGAATTGTTCTGCCTCCTAAGGTTTCTATGAGTAAGGATACAGTGTCTCTAAGATAAAGAACCTTTTCCAACATAAAAGGTTCTTTGTGATAGAGTTCTAAAAAAGAAGGTAATTTGAAGTAATCGGGAAGATGGACAAAGAAGAGATGTAAGGTATGACTGTGGATCCATTCCGCAAAATAAAGGAGTTTTCTCAGGGAGAGGATTTCCTGAGGGATTTTAACCTCAAAGGCCTCCTCCACAGCTTGAAGGGCCGTTATTTGATAGGCTATGGGGCATATCCCACAGATGCGAGCGGTTATCTCTGGAAGCACTTTATAAGATTTACCTATGAGCAGTGATTCCATTAAGCGAGGTGTTTCTCTAATGGCAAACCTTACCTCTTTCAAAGAACCTTCCTCTTTGATAATTTCTAACAAAGCGGAGCCACCTACTCTGGTAAGAGGTTCAAGAGATATTTTCATAGAGTTCCCTGAGGTCTGGATGATAGCCATTAAAACTATTTTTTAAAGCTTGTATGGCCTCTTCTTCGGAGAGGCCTAATCTTAAACAACACTTAAAAAAGGCCTTCAGATTTACCTTTTTAACTGGCCCAAAACAACCATAACAACCCCTTCCCTTTGATGGACATATAGCCCCACAGCCTCCCTGGGTTATAACCCCGAGACAGAGAACACCCTTGGTAACTATCAAACAGGGATTCCCTTTCCTTTTGCAGTCAAGGCAAAGGGGATAATCAGGCAACAGGGGCATACTTCCTACAGAGAGACTAAATAAGACCTCAAGGAGATGGTGCTTGCTAATGGGACAACCCCTTAACTCAAACTCTACAGGCACAAAATCTGCAAGGGGCTTAGAATAGGGGCGAATCCTATTAGAAGATTTGTCTTCCTGTATTGCTTGAATACCCCCTGAGACCGCGCAAGCTCCCAGGGCTACCAAATACCTTGCATTCTTTCTAATTTTTTTCAAGAAGTTTTCCTCTTCGTTGGTTGTCACCGAGCCTTCAATTAGGGCAAGGTCTAAGGGGCTAAATATATTTTTGGAGCTTAACTCAGTGAAGTAGCTAATTTTAAACTTCAATAGGCTCTCCCCTAAATCAAGAAGACTATATTGACACCCACCACAGGAGGTAAACTTAAATACCCCTATGTTCAAAATTCCCCTCCTTCCAAAAAAACCTTTATCTGATCGTATCTAAATATGGGACCATCTTTACACACAAAGAAAGGCCCAATCATGCAGTGACCACAGGTGCCTATAGAACACTTCATGTGTCTTTCCAAAGAGAGAAAGATTCTCTCTTCAGAAATTCCCTTCTCTATCAGAATTCTAAGAGTGGGTTTCCACATAGCTTCTGGCCCACAAATAAAGACCACAGTGTCGCTGTGAAGGGTCAACTCTTCTAAGAGATCGGTAACCAAGCCCTTTTTGAGATTTTCAGTCTCTCCCCTTTCAACGATAACCTGGAAATCGCTATTTTGTGCCCATTTTGAGTATAGATACCTATAGAGAAGACTTTGGGTGTCCCTTGCTCCGTAGAGATGAATTAGGCTGGAAAATTTTGAGCGATTTTGGAGAGCTACTTCAAAGGGAAATTTATTTGCTGCAAGACCAAGACCTCCAGAAATGAAAAGCAAGGGTTTTCCGTAGGCAATCTTTAAATTCCAGGTATTTCCAAAGGGACCCCTATAGTATATTTCATCCCCTGCCTCTAATTTTACTAAGGATTTAGTTACACTCCCCACCGCTCTAATTGTATGAATAAAGCCCCTTTTAGTTTTGCCTGCAACGGTGATGGGAGCTTCCCCCCTACCCAAGGCATAGAGCATGTGATATTGCCCTGGCTTTATTTTCTCTTGCCCCTCAATAAAAAAAGTATATACTCCTTCATATTCTTGGATTACCCTATAAATTTTGCCTTTTTTCAGAACATATGGATTTTCAAGCACTGACAACACGAAGGACCTCCTCTCTCAGATCAATACCAGCAGGGCAAAAGGTGATACATCTACCACACCCCACACAACTGAATCTTTTAAAGGATAGAGGGGAGTAATAAAATTTATGTAGTATCCAATGTCTATAACGAGAGGAGATGCTTTCCCGAAGGTTGTAGCGATTGATAGTGGCAAAACTTTGACTGAAACAGGAATCCCACCTCATGACACGGGAAGACCGCTTAAAGAGAAGGGTATTGTTTTCCACTATATCAAAGCAAAAACAAGTAGGACAAACCATGGTGCAATTTCCACAGGCAAAGCATCTTTCTTCTACTTTTTCCCATTCAGAGGAGGTTAAACAAAGAGGGAGCCTTTCCGCTAATTTCTCTATTCTAAATCTGGAAGCTAATCTTTCTTTGAGATCCCTTAGGATTTTATGTTTTTCCCTTAGATCCTTCGGTATTGCTTCCCTTTTATAGGGAAGCTTTTCTATTATTTGAGAGGCCCTTTTAGAGCCAATTTCAATGAGAAATTTTTCGCCCAAAGCAGTTAAAAGTAAGTCATAACCTCTTTTTATATCCGGTCCGGCGTTAGTTGCCAGGCAAAAGCAAGTTTCCCTTTCGTACTTACAAGTGACTGCCAATATAAAGAGCTTTGTCTTTAAGGTTTGATAATAGGGATCCTTAGATAAGGCCCTATTCATGATAGTTAGGGCTGTCAAATCGCAGGCTCTCACATCAAAGAAGCAATAATTCTGAGAAGGAACCTTGGGTGAAATTATTGTGCTCTCTCTATCTCTCTCGATTTCAAGAATAATTCTCTCTTGGGGGTAGAGCCAATCTTTCAGGGAATTTGTGGGGCGAGTGTTGGTAAAGGGGGCCTCCGCCCTTTCTAACTTGTAAAACCCCGCCTTTTCAAGATTTACACAATTTAACGCCAACTCCTCAAAGGATTTCAAGGGTTCATACCTTAGAAGCTCTTTGACCACTTTAGGTCCAATAACTGTAAATTGTTCGGACAGAATATAAAAGAGCTTTTCCAATCCCTGATAGTCAATTATAAATCTCTGCTTGATGGACTGAGTAAAGGACTCCATGATCGTTATTTTTTTATTATATTACAATTTTTAAAGAATGGTTAATTTGGAAGTTTAATATGATAATTGTTTTTCTTTTTGGTTTAATTAGTCTTCTTTCGGATTTTGTTTATGAGGGGGCAAGGGGGGTCATGGGGCCTTATCTCTCCCTTCTGGGAGCGAGTGCAACTATTGTTGGATTGGTCTCAGGAGTGGGTGAATTTTTAGGCTATGGCCTAAGGCTTCTTTCGGGCTACTTAGTCTCAAGAACAAAGAGATATTGGAGTTGGGTTATTGGTGGATATGCCTTTAGTCTTTTTTCTATACCCGCCTTGGGGTTAGTATCTACCTGGAAGGAAGCCCTTGCTTTATTATTAATAGAGAGAATAGGCAAAGCAGTAAGAACTCCGGCAAGAGATACCCTTCTCTCCTTAGCAGTTATTCCTAAGAGAAGTGGTATAGCCTTTGGAATTCACGAAGCTTTAGATCAGTTGGGAGCCCTTCTTGGACCTCTATATGTCTCCCTAATACTCTATCTAAGTGCAAGCTTCCGAATTTGCTTCCTTTCTTTAGCTATTCCCGCTACTATCTCGATACTTTGCCTTTTTTACACCAAAAGAGTTTTTGGAGAAAAAGAATTGCTGGGCTCTTCCTCTTTGGTTATTAAGGATAAAGAGGGTTTTACAGGAATTTTTTGGGCCTATATCTTAGGAATTACGCTCTTTGGAGCAGGAATGCCCTCCTTTTATCTTTTGGGGTTTCATCTTCAAAAAAAGGGACTTACCCCAGAGCTAATTCCCCTTTTATACGCCTTAGCTATGGGAATAGATGCCCTTTCCGCGCTACTTTGGGGATGGCTTCTTGACAGAAGGGGTTTAAAGGTATTACCTTTTACCTCGTTGTTGCTAATAGTAGCTATACCTCTTATTATTTGGGGTAATATGAAGTTAATAATTTTAGGGGTTATTTTTTGGGGAATTGCCCTTGGAGCAGTGGAGTCTATTATGCGATCTGCTCTTTCTCTCTTTGTGCCCAGAGAAAAGAGGGCCTTAGGATTTGGCCTCTTTCATTTCTTTCTAGGCTTGTCATTCCTAATGGGGAATTTACTCTATGGATTCCTCTATGAACGAGAATTATTGAGAGTTCTCTATGGGTTTGTATTGGGTATACAGATAGCCTCTATGTTTTCAATGCTCTGGTGTGAGAAACTCTTAAGAAGGGGCTTTAATTAGAAATTTTCTTTCGGGGACTTTTAGGCTTTTTTTTGGATTCGAAAGGATAAACATATAACCAGAGATGACTTTGTAATTCAAAGGGATAATTTTGATTGCCAAAGGTTTTCACACCTCGGGGTAGGCGGACTGTAATTACCCACCAACCCTCCTCCTCAAAATTCACCAAGAAATAGCCTCGTTGATCAAGTTTGGTGGTTTTTTTATATAGGGGTAGATTCACAGCTCCAGTGGAGTCTTTTAATAGGGTCTGGGGATTAAGTTTAAGTCTTAATCTTTCAACTTCTACCTCTCCCTGATTCAGGGGCTCCCCTTGATAAAGCACCTGACCCCAAAAGAGGGCACCTACGGGAAGCCCGTAGGGCCTTGTAAAGACCTTAATTTCAAGCTCAAAACCGCAAAGCCCATCCCAGTTTAACTCTTGCTCCACATGGAAAACTGCCTTGGCAAGCGGTTTGATTATCTTTCCCCGACCAACGAGAAATTCATCCCCCTCGATACACAGAAGATAGTCACCCTGTTCCCTCACCATCAACTTAGTCTTATAAGCTATGCGCTTTTGATTAAACCAGGGATCAAAAAGTTCCTCCCGCATAAGGACAATCTTATTTTTCTTGCCTGTAGGGTCTAATAAGAAGAATTGCGTGGGCACTTTTAGGTCCAAAAACTTGGCTAATGCAGGGTCCCCAAAGGCTATATACCAAATTTTTTCTTGATTTGTGCTTCCGTATGAATCATTATCTGTATAAAGGATTAATTTATTAGCTGAGGCTAAATAGGGGCTCCAAATAAAAAAACACAACAGGATGCAGAAAAAAACTTTTAAAGAGCTAAAAGTGAAGAGCTTCACCTTTTAGGTAAATCTATTCATAATCCAAGAGATAATGGCACTCTTAAGCTGTAGCTCTTGCTCTGGAGTGAGACTGGACAGCCAATACTTTATCCATTTTTGTAAACGATTAATGTGGATCTTGGGAATTTTATCGCCGTAAACCATCTCCAAAGCTATCATGTACCAGGCAAAGATAGCCTGAAGAGGCATAAAACGATATTCCAAAGTTATGGGATAAAGGCTTTCATAGAAGGCTCTATTACAAAATTTCTTATCGGGTTCTTGAGGGTATTTTCTTATGTAGAGTTTGGAAACTAATTCCTCTGGTTGCGGTTGATGGGTAAGTTTTCTTAAATATTCAAGATTTTCCTGAAAGACCCTTAATTTTTCTTGATTTAATCTCACAATTTCCTCTTGTAAGGCCAAAAGTGCTAAAGGATTTTCCCTTTCCCGATAGTATTTAGCAATTTTTTGCTTAAGCACCGACTTTCTGGACCTTCCTCCCATCTTTTATCACTCCTTTATTTATTCTTTACCTACTTTCAAGGCAGATTTGATCCCTTCCATGTAATTCTCTAAAGTATACTGATACATAATCATAGGGAGCAAGACTTTTAATCTTGATTGCTTGATAAGTAGGTTCGATAGGGAATTCTCTTCCTCCCCGGTCCACAAGAACGGCAAGTTCTATTTTTTTAGGCCTTCCCAGATCAATTAGGGCATCCATTGCGGCTCTTACCGTTCTACCGGTAAATATTACATCGTCAACGAGAATGACATTCTTATCCTCAATAGAAAAGGGAATTTCTGTTTTTCTAACCTCGGGGTATTGAGTTATTCGAGTCCAATCGTCACGATATAAAGTTATGTCGAGATATCCCACAGGAATGGAGACCCCTTTCTTTTTAAGGAAAATATCCTTCAATCTATTAGTCACCGGAACACCTCCACATCTTATTCCTACGAGCACTATGTTTTCTAATAATGGATGAGCCTTTAAAATTGCCTGGGCGAGTTTTTCTAAAAGATTTTCTATCTTTTTAGGTCCGGCTATTACCTTTTTAGCCTTTTGCGTTAAAATATCCTTCATAAGGATAAAATAGCCCCTTTTGAAAAATTAGCAAGAGGTAATGCCCATGGAAGAGGTTCTGTATAGAGTTATATATGGTGATACCGATTGTGGGGGCGTGATGTATTATGGAAACTACTTAAGGTTATTCGAGATTGGAAGAACGGAGTATATTCGCCGAAGGGGTTTAACATACAAAAGTATAGAAGAGGAAAGAGGACTTCTTTTGCCAGTAGTTGAAGTTTGGGCAAGGTATAGGAGCTCTGCACGCTACGATGATGTGCTCACAATTAGAACCACACTTTTGGAAGCAAGGTCCCATAAAGTTGTCTTTGGATATACTATCCTTAGAAATAGGGATTTACTAGTAGAGGGCCATACCATCCATGTGCCAATAAACAGAGAGGGAAAAATCACCAGGCTTCCTAAGGAGATCATTGAAATCCTACAGAAAGGAATATGAATTTAAAGATTGGATTAGTTGGGCTTCCCAATGTAGGGAAATCTACAATCTTTAATGCACTTTTGCAGAAGGTAAAGGCAGAGGTTGCCAATTATCCCTTTTGCACTATAGAGCCCAATGTGGGGGCCGTTGCTATTCCCGATGAAAGACTTGAAATAATAGCCCAAAGAGAAAGGAGTGCCCTAAAGACACCTGCCTTTATAGAATTTGTTGACATAGCTGGTTTAGTCAAAGACGCAAGTAAGGGTGCTGGTTTAGGTAATCAATTTTTGTCTCATGTAAGAGGAGTTTCCGCTATAGCGCAAGTTTTAAGGTGTTTTGAAGATGAAAATATCGTGCATGTGGAGGGGGAAGTAAATCCCCTTAGAGATGCGGAGATTGTAGAGATAGAACTTATGATGGCGGACTTCCAAACTCTGGAACGAAGAGAGGAAAAGGTTCAAAGGCACGCAAAGGGAAATAAAGCTATAGCCCAAGAGCTTGAGACAATAAAAAAGTGCAAAACCCTTCTCGAAGATCTTAAGCCTTTAAGATTGCACCGAGAGCTTTTCTCCCCTGAAGAGTGGCTTTACTTGGAGAAAACTCTCTTTCTCTTAACGGTCAAACCTATGATGTATATCCTCAATCTTGGAGAGGGACAATTAGAGTCTTTGGAGGTAAATAATTTTTACCAAACTTTAAAGGAAAAAGCTCAAAGGGAGAGTATTCCCTTGATACCTCTTTGTGGCAAGATTGAAAGTGAATTGGCTCTTCTTGCCCCTGAAGAGAAGAGAATCTTTTTAGAAGCCTTTGCCTTAAAGGAGCCTGGTCTTAATCTAGTGATTAGAGAAGGATTCCGCTTACTAAAACTTATAAGTTTTTTTACTACTAATCCCAAGGAAACAAAGGCCTGGATTATCAAAGAGGGCACAACAGCGAGAGAGTCCGCAGGAGAGGTCCACTCTGACATGGAACGGGGCTTTATTTCCGCAGAAGTAATTTCCTTTAAGGATTACCTTAGGGTTGAAAATTGGCTTAAGGCACGTGAGGCAGGTTTGATACGCCTTGAGGGTAGAGATTACCTGGTTCAAGATGGAGATATAATTTATTTTCGTTTTAATGTTTAATTATCTAATTTAATATATCTTTAACAATTTCCTTTTAAATTTACTCTTGATATTTTAAGTTTAAACCCTTATAATATTCTACATGTTAAGTGAACTCTATGCTAATTTTACTCCCTATGAATGGATTTTAAGTAACACTAAAGGAGGCTATGCCCTTGGAACAGCTTTTTTAGCTAATGTGAGAAAATATCATGGGCTTCTTGTTGCTGGCGGCACTTATGGAAAAAGATTTCACCTGCTCTCCTCAATAGAAGAGAGGGTCCTTTTCCCTTCCGGGCTTAGCTACTATCTTGATACCAACTTTTATAGAGATGTCCTTTATCCCGAGGGTTATAAATTGATCAAAGATTTTTATTTTAAGCCCTATCCCATGTTCATTTTTCAATGTCCTTTGAAAAGGGAGGTTTTCTTAGAAAAGACATTACAATTTCATGAAGGCAAGAATGCTCTTTTAATTACCTATAGAAATCCCAGTGCCTATCCTTTCAAGCTTTTTTTGCGTCCAAAGTTTTCCTTTAGAGATCACCACGATATCACAAGTTTTTTTTCTTGGCAAGATTATGTCTTAGAGACTAATAAGCAATCCGCGTTTTTGAGCAAAGATGATTTAGCTATTTTTTTGTACTTTAATAAGGGAGTAATTAAGGTAGAGCCTATATTTTATTATCAGGTTTATTATCCCTTAGAGGAGTTAAGGGGTTATGAGGCTTACGAGGACCTTTTTGCGCCCTTTCTTTTGGAGGTAGAGCTCTTACCTAAGGAGAGTTTAAGACTTCTCTTTTGTGACCATGCTTTGAAGAATCCAGAAAATGAGGTCTTAGTAATTGAGAGTAGATATACGGGCTATCCGAAGCCAGACCCAAAGAGGGGTTCTTTCAGTGAAAGAGAGCTTCCTCAGATCTTAGAGGAGATGCTTAGAGATTTTCTCCTTGAGGAAGATATCATAGCGGGCTATCCCTGGTTTTACTGTTGGGGCAGAGATACCTTTGTTGGCCTTCCCGCTCTCTTTTATCTAAAAGAGGGTAAGGACTTATCACTAAGGATTATTCAGGCCTACAGTGATAAAAGACACCAGGGGCTCATACCTAATGTGCTTGGACTTCCTGAAGAGATGAACTACAATTCCCTTGATGGAACCTTATGGTTTATGTTAAGAATTTTTGAATATGTAGAATTTTTTGGTAGAAAGGTGGGAAGAGACACAAAGTACAAACTTTTTCAGATAGTTGAAGAGTCCCTTTATGAATTTTTTACCAACTATAACTTACCCTTTTTTGTTGATCAAGAGGAGGGCTTTTTGGAGATACCAGATAACATCAATCTTTCTCTTACTTGGATGGATGTCATTCTTGATGGAAGGCCCCTTACGCCTCGCTACGGTAAACCTATTGAAATTTCCGCCCTATGGCATAATGTCTTAGTTTATGTGTTAAAGTATTTTAAAAGGAGTTTTATAAGGAAGTTTTCCCTTGAAGAACTTGTAAATAAGCAAAACGAAACCTTTAAGAAATACTTTGGAGAGGACCTTATTGCGGACAGACTATACCAAGGTAAGCCCATTTTTGAGGTAAGACCTAACTTTGTCATAGCCTTAGGATTACCATACACACCTGCCCCAAGAGAAGTGTTTGCCCTTGCAGACAGACTCGTCAGAGAGGAGTTACTTACCCCCTTTGGTTTGAGATCCCTATCTCCCAGACATCCTGCCTTTAAAAGAAAATACTTTGGAAATCAATATCAGAGAGATCTTGCCTATCATAATGGCTCTGTTTGGGTATGGCTTCTTTTGCCTTATGTTAAGATGCTTTCCAGATTTTTATCTGAAAACGACTATGTAGAGGTGTTGAAGAGACTGGTTCAACCCTTTCGAAAGATGATTCTTTCAGGTAAAGTTGGAAGTCTCCCAGAACTCTATGACGGGGATAATCCTTACTATCCTAAAGGAGCCCCTGCCCAGTTTTGGTCAGTGGCCAGTATCTTTTTACTGGAAAAAGAGCTGGAAAAAAAGTTACGGGGAGGAAGAAAATGAAAATTCTAATGTTAACCTGGGAGTATCCTCCTTTTATAGTGGGTGGCTTGGGAATGGCTTGTTATGGGCTTTTTAAGATGCTGGCAGAACTGGGAGTTACTATAAAAATGATCCTTCCCACAAATGAAGCGGTTTTTTTTGAGATAGCAACTCCAGAGGATGCGGATTTCCCTTTGGCTAAGGAGGAAAATGGAGAGCCTTATAGAAGAGACCCTCTGAGGTTTTTTCCTACATTCCAGGTAACTTTTGAAGAATCCGCTTATGCTACCATAAGAGAAACCTTGACAGAGGTAGTCCTAGAATTAGCCTTAAACACTCAGAAAGAGACCCAAATCCCCGATGAAGTAATAGAGAGGCTAACCTACATCCTCTCTCAGGGTAATCATCTTCTTCAAAGGGTCAACCATTATACTAAGAATGTTTTAGAATTAGCAAAAAAGATATCCTTTGATCTTATTCACGCCCATGATTGGTTGACCTATCCTGCTGGCCTTTTTCTCAAAAGGAGATTTAAAAAGCCCCTTGTTGTCCACTTACATGCAACGGAGTTTGATAGAGCCTTAGGTTACGGCCACCCTATTATTCACGAGATAGAATATTTGGGGCTAAATTATGCGGATAGAGCTATTGCGGTATCTAATTATACTAAATCTATAGCCCAGGAACACTATAAAGTGCCAGAAGAAAAGATAAGAGTAGTTCACAATGGCTTTACTGCTAAAGCGTTAGTGCCTAAGAAGATTAAAAAATTTAAAGAGCCTGTAATTCTCTTCTTGGGAAGGCTTACTCCTCAAAAGGGTCCAACTATATTTCTTGAAATAGCCAAAAAAGTTTTGGAAAGAGGTGTAAAGGCAAGATTTGTTATAGCGGGAGCAGGTGAGATGGAGAGGGAGCTTATGCTTGAGGCAAGCTCCTTGGGTATTGGAACCTACATCATGTTTACTGGTTTTTTAACTCGACAAGAAGTAGAGGAAGCCCTTTCTATGAGCGATATATTAGTTATGCCTTCTGTGTCTGAGCCCTTTGGAATTGTGGCTTTAGAGGCCATGCACTTTGGTTGTGCACTCATTCTCTCAAAGCAGTCTGGTGCCTCCGAGGTCATTGAAAATGCCTATAAAGTAGATTTTTGGGACATTGATAAAATGGTCGAACTCATTATAGAATTAGTAACTAATCCAGAGAGGCTAAGATTCATACAAGAGAGAGTCAGAGAGGAGGTAAAAAAATTCACTTGGAGAAAGCCTGCGGAAGAGGTTTTTAAAATATACCAAGAACTTCTCATTTAACATAACATGCTTTACCTAATCTTTTATTTTCAGGTTCATCAACCCTTTAGGGTTTCCAAGTATTCCTTTTTTGATATCGGGACAACCAAATCTTACTTCGATGAGGAACTTAATAGATATATCTTTAACAAGGTATCGGAAAAGTGTTATCTTCCTGCTAATAACCTCTTTAAGGAATTGATTTTGGCCTCTGAAGGTAGGTTTAAAATTTCCTATAGTATCACGGGGACTTTTCTTGAGCAGGCAAAGTTATACAGACCGGAGGTCTTTGAGTCCTTTCAAGAGCTCATGAAAACTGGAGGGGTAGAACTCATCGCGGAGACCTATTATCACTCTTTAGCCAGTATTTTTGATCTGGATGAGTTTATAGAACAGGTTGGGGCTCACTTAGAGACCATAGAGCGGGATTTTGGATATATCCCTCGAGTTTTCCGGAACACCGAGCTCATCTATTTTGACAAATTATCGGATGTCCTTTTAAATTTCCCTCAGATAAAAACTATTCTAATTGAAGGTGCGGATCGTATTCTTATGGGAGATTCTCCCCTCTATCCCAGATTATCCTATAATCATGTTCATTTACTCCTTCTAAAACATTATAAACTATCTGACGACATAGCCTTTCGTTTTAGTGATAGGGGGTGGGCAGAGTATCCCCTCAGGGCAGAGACCTATGTTCAATGGATTAAAGATCTTATGCTAAGTGAAAGAGAAGGGCGAAATCTTTACTTAGGCTTGTTTATGGACTATGAAACCTTTGGGGAACATCAATGGAAGGAAACAGGAATATTTGAATTCATTAGAAAGGTTATTGAACTTATTTTGGAAGAACCTTATATTAGGTTTATTTTTCCCTCTGAGGCTTATAAAACTTTGAATTATTCTCCCAAGGGGCTGTCGGTCCCAACTCCAACCTCCTGGGCCGATACCGAGAGAGATCTTTCCGCTTGGCTATCTAACCCCCTTCAATGGAATGCCATGAAAACAGTCTTTGATTTTTTAAAAAAGGCCAAAGAAAAAAATTATTCTTGGCTTATTCCCATTCTTAAAAAACTTACAACATCAGATCATTTTTACTATATGTGCATAAAGTATTTTCAGGATGGAGATGTCCATAAATACTTTTCGCCCTATGACCTACCTGAAAATGCCTATAAGTATTTCATGAACATTCTTGCTGATATAGAGGCAAAATTGGAGGATTAACATGGAGTTCAAGAAGTTTTTTGTATATCCGCGGTTTCCGGAAAGTTTAGAAAAATTAGTAACTATTTCTTACAACCTTTGGTTTACTTGGGATTTTGGGGCACTTTCTCTATTTTATAAGATGGATGCGGATCTGTTTAGAAGGGTTAAACACAATCCTATAAAATTTATACATCTTTTACCCAAGGAAAAGATACAAGCACTCTCCCATGACAAGAGATTTCTTGCGGATTTACAGGAGATATGGGAACGTTTTGAAGAATATCTTAAGAAAAGTAGTCCTATGGTAAGATCTTTGGAGTTTTCCTCTGAGGATGTTATAGCCTATTTCTGCACGGAGTTTGCGCTCCATGAAGCTTTGCCTGTATATGCAGGAGGCTTAGGAGTTTTAGCTGGAGATATCCTTATGGGAGCTTCGGACTTAGATATCCCTATAGTGGGCGTAAGTTTGCTCTATAGTAAGGGATATTTTAGACAAGTAATTGATCAAGCCAGGGTGCAGAAGGAGGAACCAGAGAAATTTGATAGGTTTCTCAATGTTCTAAGAGAGATAAAGGATCCAGAGGGTAATCCTCTTCAGATTGAACTAAATTTATTAGATCAGGTGGTAAGGGCAAAGCTATGGAAGGTAGAAGTGGGAAAGAGATTGTGTATTTTTTTAGATACAGACCTACCCGAAAACCCCCCAGAAATAAGAAACCTACTTGACTATCTTTATCCAGCGGATGCGGAAAAAAGACTTAAGCAGGAGCTTCTTTTGGGAATAGGTGGTTATTTAGCTTTAAAGAGGCTTGGATTAAAAGTAAGGGTATATCACCTTAATGAAGGACACTCAGCCTTTGTTATTCTTCCAAGATTAAAAGAGTTGATGCTTGAGAAAGGCTTAAGTTACGAGGAAGCAACCCTTTACATTATGGAGACAACGGTCTTTAGCACTCATACTCCCCTTATTGCAGGGAATGAACATTTTGATACAAAGCTTGTGGAGAAATACCTTGCCCCGGAGTTAAAGACATTAGGACTAACAATGGACCAATTTATACGCTGTGGATGTATTCTTGAAGATAGGACTATTTTTTGGCTACCAGCTCTTACAATCAGAAAATCGAGGTTCGTTAATGCGGTGTCAAAGCTTCATCAGGAAACTACAAAAAGGATGTGGCATCCCTTGTTTCCCGATTGGCTATTAGAGGAAGTCCCTATAGACTATGTGACCAATGGTATCCATTGGAGATGGCTGAGTGAACCCTTTGATAAGCTCTTAAGAGACTATGTGGGCCCTGATTATAGGTTCTTAAGCCATGAGGATCCAGCCTGGGAGGAGATATTAAGAATTCCAGATGAGGAGATTTGGGAGGCCCACAAAAAGAACAAGCAGCGCCTTATAAACTATCTAAATAAATTTTTAGAAGAAGAGTACTTAAAGGGAGATTCACATAGACTTAACAGACGGTGGAATTTACCTTTAAAGAGGTTTCATCTGATTGTGGGATGTGCAAGAAGGGTGACAGGTTACAAGAGAAATCATCTAATTCTCTTTGATCGGGATAGATTGCTTAGGCTTCTACAGGATTCAGAAAGGCCTATTCTTTTTGTATTTGCTGGAAAGGCCCATCCTAAGGATATAGAGGGTAAGAAGATTATTCAAGAGCTCTTAGAATTTAGGGAGAAATATCAAGTGGAGGATAAATTTATCTTTTTAGAAAATTATGATTTACATTTGGCTCGAATAATTCTTTGGGGCTCTGATGTATGGCTCAATGTGCCCTATCGACCAATGGAAGCAAGCGGGACCTCAGGTATGAAGGCCTCTATGAACGGAGTATTGCATCTAAGTGTGCTCGATGGCTGGTGGGTGGAGGCCTATGATGGAACAAATGGCTGGGCTATTGAGCCTAAGGAGGGGTTGCCCCCTTTTAATTTTTATGAGGCCAATCAACTCTATGGTCTTTTGGAGGGGGAAATTAGAGAGCTTTTTTATAAAAGAGATGAAGAAGGTATCCCCCGAGAGTGGGTTCAGAGGATGAAAAGAGCTCTTTATACTGTTTGTAAATTTTACAGTATGAACAGGGTGTTGGCGGAATATTTACAGAAATTTTACTTACCAGCCCTTTCTCAGGCCAAAAGCCTCTCAAAAGACAATTTCTATCTACTGAAAGCCTTAATAAGAGAAAAGCAACTTCTTGAGGAAAATTGGAAAGATTTAAAAATAATTAATTTTTATACTAATCTTAAAAGCGAAGAGATATGGGAGGATACGGAATTTGAGGTTTACGCGGAGGTTCTCTTAGGGAATCTGTCTCCAGAATATATTAATGTGGAATTAGTTTGTATCAGAGAAACGGGCCTTGAAGAAGAAATACCTAAAAAGGAGATTAATTACATGCCGATGGAAATAATAAAACACGAGGGTAATAGAGCTACATATGGGGTTAAATACTCCCTCTATGGACATGGGTTGAGGAGAGTAGGAGTGAGAATAATACCCCGTTATGAGATTCTAAGAAGAGCTTTTCCTGAATTAGTTAAATGGTTCTAAAAAGTTTCTAAAAATTTATTGACATAGCCACAAAAGGATTTATAATTTCCTTGATTTTAACAAACTTAGATTTTAACAAAGGCTAAGTGTATGGAAATCTTAGTTTATGTCTTTTTAGGTTTAGCAATTTTAGCGGTTCTAATTCTCCTCATCATTGCGGTAAAAATTTCCACTTTAGTGAAAAAAATTAATCGAAATTTAGAAATATTACCTGGTTTAATAGCAGAGTTAAAAACTTCTGCCGAAAAACTCAATGAAAACTTTGATTTATCTAAGAACACCTTCAATAATTTGAATCACATACTCTCCGAACTAAAAATTTTACCCAAAATAGTAGAAGAGTTAAGTATGTCCATTAAGGATTTTGAGGCCTTTCTAAAGGGTCAAATTGAGGTAGTAAAGGATGATCTGCATTTTACCTTAGAGGAGTCAAGGGAAATTTTAAAGGATGTGAAAACGATAACTTCGGAAGTAAAGGGCAAAACCCTTCAAGTAGCCCACGATCTGGAACCCTTAGTGGGGAGTTTGTCTGAGACCTTTGATTTGGGAAGACAGATCTTAGATGATTTTAATAGAAGCCTCAAAAAAATATATATTGAGACTTCAGCGGTAATTACTGGTATATCTGAGCTTTTAAGTGGAATAAAGAGAGTCCTGAGAATAAAATAGGAGGTGTTCATAATGGCGGGAAACAAGACATCCCTTTTTTTGGCTTTCTTGGCAGGAGCAGCAATTGGAGCACTGGTAGCTTTACTTTACGCACCAGCAAGTGGAGTAGAATTGAGGAGAAAACTAAGAGAGGAGGCAGAAGAGACTGCGGAGAAATTATCAACTTTAAAGAGCAAAGCGGAAGAGAAAATGGAAGAATTAGTTAGTAAGGCCAGAGAGGTTTACGAGGAGAAGAAAGTAGTTCTTTCTGAGACCTTAGAGAAGGCAAAAGAAGCTATGAAGGAAAAGAAGGAAGAACTTGCGGAGAAGTTTTTTAAAAAAGAAGAAGAGGCAGTGTAAAAAGTTATCACCAACCAAATTTTTCTCTTAATATTTCAAAATAACCTTTAGAAGGTGAGGGGATAAGTTTTATTGGCCTTTCCGCTTTTTTAAATTGCACCTTGGCTCCTTTGGTAAGAGTTATATTACTATGGCCATCAATCAATAAGTGAACTTCCTCCTCTGCCTCTTCTAATGTTACACAAATTTTAAAATTATTAGGGACTACTATAGATTTCATTTGTGGTTTAAAGGCACAGATAGGGGTTATGACAAAGGCCTCGGTCTTAGGGTGAACAACTGGTCCTCCTGCACTGAGGTTGTAAGCAGTGGATCCTGTAGGAGTGCTGACTATGAGTCCATCGCCACATATTTTCACAAAGGGCTCTTCCTCGATAGTTAGGTGAAGGGTTATGATTCGTCCTAAGGGACCTTTAAGCAGAGCCCCCTCGTTAAGCGCAATCATTCTATGGCCCCTGTAATCGATAGCTAAGGGTGTTCGCTCTTCAAAATTGATTCTTCCCTTTATCCAAAGATCAAGGACTCTCTCCAATTCATGAAGTGAGATCTCTGTGAGAAAGCCGAATTTACCCATGTTTACACCTAATATTGGTAGGTTGAGTTCATAAGCGAGGGGAACGGCCTTTAAGAGGGTTCCATCTCCTCCGAGCACAATGATCCCTGTGAAAATTTCCCTTTGAATAATGGGCTTTTCAGAGAAATCAGAAAGAGTGAAGAGCTTGATTTGGAATTTATCAATAGCAAGATAGAACTCTTTAGGAATTTTGGAGGTATCCTTCGCCAAAAAGAAAAAATTCAGCATACCTTGTTAATTTATTTGTAAATAACGAAATGTAAAGTCTTCAACAGATCCTCAATTTTGTAAGGTTTTTTAAGTATGCCATCAAATTGGTGTTCTTCAGCGTTTGAAGTAATGGTGATATCAGCATAACCTGTGGAGAGGATAGCCTTAAATTCTGAATTTATCTTTTTTAGGGTTTTTATTAGTTTAGCGCCTGTCATATCAGGCATCGTGTAATCGGTAAGAACGATCTCAAAGGGTCTCTTCTTCTCCAGAGCTTCTCTGAAGAGATCTATGGCTTTCAAAGGACTACTAACTGCTTCAACCTCGAAACCAAGGTCTGATAAGATGACTTTTAAAGGTTCGATGATATCTACTTCATCATCAACAATTAATATTCTCAGACCTTCAAAGTTCCAGGATGGAGTATCAGTTTTCATCTCCTCGGTGGATGAAACTTCTTTATAAGGCAATTTTAAAACAAAGGTTGTGCCTACACCAACCTTGGAGTGAACTTCTATTTCTCCTCCGTGATTTTTGATTATCTGTGAGACAATGGTTAGCCCAAGACCTGAACCGGTCTTTTTTGTGGTAAAGAAGGGTTCAAAAATTCGTGACATGATATCCTCTGGAATTCCCGTTCCCGTGTCAGAAACTTCAATCACGACCCATTTTTCCTTTGCAGAACCCTCTTGAGTTTGTGGTTTTTCCTT
>JANXCE010000029.1 GCA_025059715.1 Caldimicrobium sp. | reverse complement strand
CTATTTGGGCTCTATTACCAAGGAGACATGCTATAAAAAAGTACCAAAAGGGGGAAAATTTACTGGCAACGGCAACTGGGTTAATGATAAGTAAATACTTCGTCGTTTCCCAAAAGATTCCTCCACACGTTCAAAACGTCATAAAACTAATCGTTCCCTTAGAAGTTTTAAAAGAACACGATGCTTTTATTGACAAAATTGCAACTTTAAAAAAACACAACCTTGCTAAAGTTAGCGTCTGGGGCAAAATAGGACAGGCATCTTACGAAGAAGTAGGACGAATATTTTTACCATATCTCAAAAAAATAAGCGAGCACGCACCAAAGTGTATATTCGTTCCTTCTGGAGAACCACACACTAAAATCAGATACAACGTGAACAAACCTTTTTCTAACTTAAACTTCTTGTTAAATGCCCTTTTGCCTGCTCCTATAGAAAAAATAGTTGACTACTTCTTTAATTCACAAAAGCGAGAAATAGTAATCGCATTGAAAAACGAAAACATACCTTTATTTATGTGGAAAGACTACGTAAACGTAAAGCTTGCAAGTAAGCTTACTAAAGTGATATATACGATTAAAAACGTCGATACTGGCGTTCAAATTACAGTAGATCCACTAAACATCGCCTTAAAATTAAATCAAAACCTACCTATAGATTCAATAGAAAATTATACAGAAGATTTAACAAATAACCAAACTTTGCAAGACACCTTTAATAAAGAATTTAACAAAGGTAGAAAACTTTTATTTTAAAACCACGTAAAGGAGGTAAAACGAGCATGAACGAGAAGACAGGTCGCAATCCCCTTTGAAGCGGGGCGGGTTGCAACATATGAAAACAAAAACGACGAGAAAAATAAAAGTGTGTCGCAATCCCCTTTGAAGCGGGGCGGGTTGCAACTCTAACCCCATACAATCCTCATCAATCAAGCCTTGTGATTGTTTAGAACAAACTATATTTTGCAAATTGACCCTCTGAAAGCCTCTATCCATCAGATCCAGCCGATGGTTGTAAATTAATCATAAAACCGTATACTTTATAAAGTTTTACTTAATTTCCAATTTTCACTTGTCAAAGATCTCAATACTAATTATTAAATATAACCCATTTTTCAAAAAAGTCAAGAGGGGTGTATAAGTCCATAGGATTTTAGACTGAGGGGGAATTCTCGTTAAAGTTGTAACAAATCCACTCCAAAGGTAATACATTCCCGAGTCTAACAAGTGCCCTCTCCTTATTACACCATATCAAATATCTCATAAACTTCCTATACTCGATAAACTCCTCCTCCAGTGTTCTATTAAACCTCTCTACACGCGCATTCGCTCTCTCACGAGCTCCTTCGCAAATTCTTCAAAACCTATTCCCAAGGTCTTTATGCCCCCTATTTCAGGAGGGAGCTTACTGCTTTAAACTTACTCTAACTACTTTTCATAGGCAAATTCAAATCTATTAGCCACATCATTTGCTACTCAAAAACATACCTCCTAATTCCATCTAAAAATACACAACTGCATTCATCTGCACCAACTCCCCAGGCTGTAATCTCTCCTACCACCTTCATACCCACTCCTCCTGTCTCTCTCTACAAATCTCCCAGTAAAACCACATATACTTAAGCTTCTTCACTACCTCAACTTAAACTTACCCCCCTTTTCTTTCAAATACTTTATAAAATATTCTATAATCCTTCCAATCGTATATACTGCTACCAAAGCTATACCCCGCTCCCTACAAAATTTATCCACCAAAGGCTTAAGCTTTTTCTTGCCATGCGAGGATGTTCTCTCCTGTAACCCAGGATAAATTCTATTACCTCCTGTGGCCACCTCTTTGAGCATTTCCTCTTTGGTGTCCTCGGTTTGGATATAAAAAAGGCGACTTCTTTTCTTTGGGAGATACATCTTTGATTGCTTCAAGTCTTTGAAGCATTTTTAAGTCTTTGATGGGAGAAGGGTAGGTGAGGAGCTAAACATATTTTCAATTTTAACACCTTTTCTTCTAAAAAGACTTTGGACTTATACTTTTTTTTCTTGAACTGATGTAACTTGAACTTTTTAAAGTCCTTGCTATATTCTCTTAAAATTGGTGAATGATATTAGGTAATGTTTGAATTTCTTAGAAAAGGTGCTACCTCAATCTTTGCCAAAATTTTTCTTGCCATTATTGTAATAGTTTTTATTTTCTGGGGTATTGGAACCTTTGATTCTCCTGACAGAGAAATTGTAGCAAAGGTTAACGGAGACAAGATTACCTTAAGAGAGTTTCAAGAGTATTATAACTTCAAATACATTCAGTTGAAGCAGGCCCTGGGAGAGATGTCTGAAGAAGATCTTAAAAAGATGAAATTTAAAGATACCCTTTTGGAAGAGCTTATTCAGATGAGGCTTTATCGTCAAATGGCTAAGGATCTAAAGGTAAAAATTACTCCCGAAGAACTCAGATATGCTATAGCTCAAATGCCAATCTTTCAAGAGGCTGGAGCTTTTAATCAAAGACGCTATCAAGCTTTTTTAAGGGAACTGGGGCTTTCTTCTAAGTCCTTTGAGAGGATTTTGGAAACAGATCTTTTACGACAAAAGCTCTATGGCCTTTTATCCGCTCCTATTATTACTACCAGAGAGGAGGTAGAAGCCTTTTACCGTTTTCAAAACCAGATGGTAAGCTTTTTGGAATTCTACTTGCCTCAAGTCACTTGCGAAAGTGAAGTTCGCTACACAGAAAAAGACTTAGAGAATTACTATCTTGCTCATAGAGATCGCTATGTGGAGGAAGAGAAATTAAAATTGGCTTATTATTTTCTTCCTTTTAAGGGAGAAATCGAGGTCTCTGAGGAAGATTTAAAAAAATATTACCAACAAAATTTGAATAGATTTAGAGAGCCCTTTAAGGTTAAGCTCAGGAGGATTGTTGTTCCGGGGTTAGATGAAGCTGCACTTAGAAAGGCGCAAGAGATCAAAGCTCAAATAAAGGAAATAAAGGATTTTACAAAGTTTAAGGCGGATGAGGGGGAGTGGTTTGAGGAAGAGGCACTTCCTGAGGATATTAAAGCTTTAATTAAGATAGCTAAAAAGGGCGATATCTTAGGGCCCTTTCCAAGTGCTCAGGGATACATCATAATTGGTATTGAAGAAGTTCAGTTAGAGAGGTTCCTAAAGTTTGATGAGATAAAGGATAAGGTTAAAAGAGAGCTCAAAGAAATAAGGCTTAAAGAGAAGATTAGACTTAGAGCTAATGAGTATTACACAGGCATTGTGAAAGAGAATGGCCTAATTAATTGGGCTAAGGTTAAGGCACTTCCTTTAGTGGAGACTTCCTATTTAACTAAGGGAGATTTAGCTAAACTTTTCTTTTCTCAAGAAATAGCTCAAAAGCTTTTTAAACATAATAAAGGGGATTACCTTTCTCCTATAGAGACTGAGAAGGGAGTTTATTTGGTAGAGATTGTAGATAAGACTCCGAAGAGGAATCTAAAATTTGAGGAGGCTAAGAGTTTAGTTAAGGTTGATTATTTAAAAGACAAGGGTAAGGCTCTCTGTGAAGAGAGAGCACGAAATCTTTTGAGTAAAGGTAAAACTAATGAAAATTTGAAAGATATGGCCAAAGAGTTAGGGTTTTCAGTTAGGGAAAAGACTCAGCGGAGAAAGGATTTGCCAGAAGTTTTGATTTCAAGAGGGACTCCAGGACTCATTGAACAGCCCATCTGGCAAGAAAATGAAATAAGGATTTATGTGATATCAAGAATTGAAGAGGGTATTGAGGTAGTTCCAGAGAGGGAATATCAAATTTACAGGGAGATGCTTTTAGAACTTAAGAGACAGGAGTTTTTGGATAAGTTTATAGCTTCTTATAGAGCAAAGGCAAAGATAAAGGTTTATCCGCTTTTTCAGCAGCTATAGTTTAAGGATCATGTCAAGGATGTAAAAGAAGGGATAACTAAAAGGGGGAGCACTATGCCAAAGCGCACCGATTTAAAAAAGATTCTTATTATAGGTTCAGGCCCTATAGTAATAGGTCAGGCCTGTGAGTTTGATTATTCTGGTAGTCAAGCTTGTAAGGCATTAAAAGAGGAAGGCTATGAAGTTGTGCTTATTAATTCTAATCCTGCTACTATCATGACGGATCCTGAGATGGCAGACAGAACTTACATTGAGCCTTTAACTCCGGAGGTTGTAGAGCACATTATTAAAGAGGAACGCCCTGATGCCCTCTTACCCACCTTAGGTGGCCAGACGGGTCTAAACTTAGCCTTTGCCTTGGCAAAGAAGGGAGTTTTAGAGAAATACAAAGTGGAGTTAATTGGAGCCAAGGCTTCGGCAATTGAAAAGGCGGAAAGCAGAGAGCATTTTCGTAAAGCTATGGAAAGTATTGGGCTAAAGGTTCCTAAGAGCTATATCGTGCACTCTCTATCGGAGGCGGAGAAGGCAGTCAAAGAGTTAGGTTTTCCAGTCATAGTGCGTCCAAGTTTTACCTTGGGAGGAACTGGTGGAGGTATTGCCTACAATATTGAAGAATTAAGAGAGATTGTGACTAGTGGTTTAGAGGCCTCTCTAATCCATCAGGTGATGTTAGAGGAGTCTGTTCTTGGCTGGAAGGAGTTTGAGCTTGAGGTGATGAGAGACTTTAAGGACAATGTAGTAATAATCTGTTCTATTGAAAATTTTGATCCCATGGGAGTGCATACGGGTGATTCTATAACTGTAGCTCCCTCTCAGACTCTTAGTGATAAAGAGTATCAGAGGATGCGCTCTGCTGCGCAAGCGGTAATAAGGGAAATTGGAGTGGAAACTGGGGGCTCTAATATTCAGTTTGCCGTTAACCCCTTTAATGGAGATATGGTAGTTATTGAAATGAACCCTCGAGTTTCTCGTTCCTCAGCTTTAGCAAGTAAAGCTACAGGATACCCTATAGCTAAAATTGCTGCAAAACTTGCTGTAGGCTACACATTAGATGAGCTTGCTAATGATATTACTAAGGAGACGAAAGCTGCCTTTGAACCAACTATTGATTATGTAGTAGTTAAGATTCCACGGTTCACCTTTGAAAAGTTCCCGGAGTGCAAAGATGAACTTACCACCTCTATGCGCTCGGTTGGAGAAACTATGGCTATAGGGCGCACTTTTAAGGAGGCTCTTCAAAAGGCAATTGCAGGTCTCGAAATTGGAAGATTTGGTTTTGGAGCAGATGGGAAATCCCCTTCAGATAGGGGCGAAATCCTTCCTAAGGAGTTAATTATAGAGAAGCTTTCCCGTCCAAATAGTCAAAGAATTTTTTATATCCGAGAGGCCTTTAAAGCAGGATTTACCATAGAGGACATTTATAGGTATAGCTTTATAGATCCCTGGTTTCTGAGTCAATTAAAGGAGATTTTTGAGAAGAGTGAGGAAATAAAGGGGAGGTCTCTAGAGAGTTTATCGGAAGAGGAGCTTAGGGAACTTAAACAAATGGGGTTTACCGATTATCAGATAGCCTTCTTAACCAATTCTAAGGAAGAAGAGGTGAGGAAGAGAAGGTTAAGTCTGGGAGTAAAACCTACCTATAAACTCATTGATACCTGTGCAGCGGAATTTGAAGCTTACACTCCTTACTTTTACTCCACCTATGAGGTTGAGAATGAATCCAGAGCGCGGCTTAGTAAAAAGAAGAAGATAATAATAATTGGAGGAGGACCAAATAGAATAGGGCAGGGGATTGAATTTGACTATTGTTGTGTGCATGCCATAAAAGCCTTAAGAGAGCGGGGCTATGATGCCATTATGATAAATTCCAATCCCGAGACAGTCTCTACAGATTACGATGTCTCATCCAGACTTTACTTTGAACCTCTCACCTTAGAACATGTTTTAAATGTTTACGAAGAGGAAGAACCCGAAGGGGTCATAGTGCAATTTGGTGGACAAACACCTTTGAATCTAAGTATGCCCCTCTATAGAGCGGGGGTAAATATATTGGGAACTTCACCTTTAAACATAGATAGAGCAGAAGATAGAGAAAAATTTGAAGCCCTTTTACAAAAACTGGGTTTGAAAAGACCCTTGGCAGGAATAGCCCATACCGTAGAAGAGGCTATAGTGGTTGCGGAGAAATTAGGGTTCCCAGTGCTTATTAGACCCTCGTATGTGTTGGGTGGTAGAGCTATGCGAATTGTCTATTCGCGAGAGGAGTTGTTGCAATACATTGAGAGTGCAGTAAGGGTTAACCCTGAATATCCTATACTTATTGATAAGTTCTTAGAAGATGCTATAGAGGTTGATGTGGATGCCCTTTGTGATGGAGAGAGGGTAGTTATAGGGGGAATTATGGAGCATATTGAAGAGGCTGGGGTTCACTCCGGAGATTCCGCTTGTTTTCTTCCGCCAGTAAATTTATCAAAGCCTATTCTTGAAGAGATTAGGGAGGCTACTCGGAAATTAGCTCTGGAGCTGGAAGTAAAAGGTTTAATAAATATACAATTTGCTATAAAAGATGAAGAGTTGTATGTGTTGGAGGTAAATCCTCGAGCGTCAAGGACAGTTCCCTTTGTATCTAAAGCGATTGGAGTTCCCTTAGCCAAACTGGCCACTTGGATAATGTTAGGTGAGACCCTTGATAGCCTTGGTTTTACTAAAGAGGTTATACCTAAGTATTACTCGGTAAAAGAGGTTGTTTTTCCATTTAAGAGATTTCCCGGAGTGGATGTAATGCTTGGCCCTGAGATGAAATCTACAGGAGAAGTTATGGGTATTGATTTAGATCCCTCTCTTGCCTATGCTAAGGCGCAGTTTGCAGCAGGCATGAAGTTGCCGACCCATGGTAAAGTTTTTGTATCAGTTAAAGATGAGGATAAACCCCATGTGTGTGATATAGTTAAGCGACTGGAAGAAATGAATTTTGAAATTCTTGCTACCTCAGGCACTGCCAGATACCTGCAAGAATTTGGTATAAAGGTTAGAGAGGTTCCCAAAATTTCTGAGGGAAGAAGACCTAACATCCTTGATTACATCAAAAATAAAGAAATTGTCCTTATGATAAACACTGCTAAAGGTAAAGTAAGTAAGTTAGATGCCTATCTAATAAGAAGGTATGCTTTGGAATTAGATATACCCTATGCAACAACTTTGGCTGGAGCCCGGGCAATGGTATGCAGTATGAGAAGACTTAGAGAAAAAACCTTTACTTTCGCACCCCTACAGGAATACTATAAAACTCTTGATTACCGATATTATAAGTAATATATACTAAATGTAAATTATTTCACCCGTAGTAACTTCTATTTCTTCTTGAGGAGTAACAATGATTAGCCCCCCTTTTGGAGAGATATTTTTGGCAAAACCAAACAATCCCACTTCCTCATCAAGATTATAACTATAGTAAATACATCTCTGAAGGGTGTCAGAATACTTTAAAAAATCTTCTATAATCGGATTGGGGGGATCTCCTTTCTCATCTATGAGAAGCCTTCTCTCATATTCCCATAGAGCTTTGTAATAGTAATTAAGTATTGGAATTAGGGTTTCGAGGACTTTTAGGGG
This sequence comes from Caldimicrobium sp., assembly GCA_025059715.1. GTDB lineage: Bacteria > Desulfobacterota > Thermodesulfobacteria > Thermodesulfobacteriales > Thermodesulfobacteriaceae > Caldimicrobium. Next base: position 15,543 of record JANXCE010000029.1, on the reverse strand, counting down.
TGAAAGCTCTGAGCCCATTAGAGTTTTTAAGTTAATAGCGGGAAGGCCTTGGGGAAGGGGATTATTTAGGTTTAGTCCAATGCCAACTAAATACCAACTTTGCCATTTTTCGATAAGGATTCCTGCCAATTTTTTACCTTTATAGTGTAGATCGTTTATCCATTTAATATGCACTTCTTTTAATCCAAGCTCATGCATCAATCTTCCTAAGGCAACTCCAAATAGCAGACTGAAAAGGCCACTATGTTCAGGTAAAAATTCCTCAAACAAAGTGATAGTAAGCCATAGGCCTCCTTTGTTTGCAAACCAAGTTCTTTTAAAGCGCCCTTTGGCTTTTGTGATTTCATCGATTAAGAGCACTCTACCGTGGGCACTTTTTGGATAGGTAATTATTAGCTCCTTTGCCCTTTGAAAGCCACTTTCTAACAGTGGAAAATGCCAGATCTCGCTCCCAATTACTGAGGGAATACCTGTTAAGTGCTTCTCCTTTAGGTAGGCCACTCGTCTTTGATCTTTTGAATAAGTCTCTCCAGATAGGGAAGATCTTCAACTGGGCAAAGTCCTATTAAAGGAGCATTACTCTGAACAATTTCAAAGGGCTTAAAATAAATTCGATAAAGCACAAAGGTGCCCTTTTCGGTGAGATATATGGGGGTTTCTCGTTTCATGAAGGTCATTATTAGAAGTTCAGTCCCTTCCTTGACTATTACTTTTCCAAGACCTTCTTTTTCTATTTTTTTTGCTATTTCGGGATTGAGGATATATCTTGCGGTTTCAGGAGCCTTGATCACAAATAGGGTGGAAAGGAGGATTTCAGAGATAATTTCTTCCTGGGTAAGAGTATGTTTAATCTCGAGAATTGTCTCTTGAGCTTCTACAAATTTGTTTAGTAACTCTATACGGATATTTTCAACTATTCCATTATAGATGGACCTAATTACTTTGAGATTTTTTTCTCTTTCTAAGATAAAAAGAGGAGTTCCAGGTTTTTCTAACCATTTGCCAGTAGGGCCTGTAACTTTCATACCTTCCTTAACTTTGAATTCAACTATCTTACCGGTATGAGGAGTTGTTACAGGATAAATTTTGTAGGGATTAGCCTTTAGCGTCTGTAGCCTTTGAGTAAGTTCATTAAAATCAATCTTCATAGATCTTACCTGTAGTAAAGATTAGGTCCTCCCATGGTGAGGAGAGCAAAAAAGAGTCTCTTTCTCAGTTCTCTTCGATCCCATATACCTTGTATGTGGCCTCTTTTGAGGGCATTTTCTACACTGTGATAATCTGGAGGAACAGGCTGTCCAGTGGTTTCCAGAATAACCCTTGGTCCAGCAAAGCCAAGACGAGTTGACTTTAAGGCAAATTGATAGGGAGCAGATCCAAGAAAACTGGCTACAGGACCTGCATAGGAGTTATTGTCATAAACAACTATATATAATCCACCACTATCTACATAATCTCTTACCGCCATGGTGCATCTTGGCATTTGAACCACACCTAAGGTGCCTTCGTGGATTCTAATACCGCCTGTAGTATGAACTAAGCTTAAAAAGGGTCTACGGGTAAGTTTGGCAAGTTCAATAGCTCGAATAAATTTCTCTCCTTCCGCAACTCCTACTGTGCCCTGTCTAAAATCCGCAACTAACATTATAGCTACTAAGGAGATTCCTCCAATTTTGGCTTCAAAGGATAAGAGAGCGGAATTAAGCCCTGTTTCTTTACGAGCTTGCTTTAACTTTTCCGCATATCCTTCAAAGTTTAGAGGATTACTGGAACTTAATTCTTGATTGAAAAACTTCACACTGTCTCTGTCAAAGATGTTATTCAAATACCAATTATATTCTAAAGGAAAATGGTAACCACAGGTAGGACATACTCCACAAAATTCTCCATAGAGATCAGGAACCCAAATATCTGGACAGCCATATTTGTCGGCCTGTGGACAAGTAACAGTTTTATCCTGGAGGGCAAGGGGACTTTGATATACAGAACTTTCAACATCTATCTCCGCCAGTGCTCTCACCTTTGGTCTGATCTTTTTACCCACTATAAGATTGTAAACACTTTTGACAGGGTCAGAAACTGGTTTCATTAAGACTGAAGATTCACTAAGTAATTCATCTAAGAACTTTTTGAAGGTTTTTTGTCCTTTTTTTAATACCTGATATTTGAATTCATAGGCAATGCTTTGGGTAATTTTGGCGCTCCTTTGGGTAATGGATTTAATTAGGCTCTTAGGTTCTAAAACCGCCCATTGAGTCATGCTTCGGTATTTTTGCCATCTATTCTCTAAAAGGATTTCCTTTTCATCTTCCGATAACTCCCAGTTTACAAAATACTTAAAGGACTCTGTGGTTTGTTTAGAGAGTGCGTAGCGCCTCAAAAGTTTCATGCTTCTTGTTTGCAAAACGACCTGATCGGTGGCTTTAATAAGTTCAAATTTAAGCCTTTTAAAGAAGTCAAAATCCTTTCTTCTGGCTCCAAGAGGTGGTTCAGGAATAATTTTGTCTATTGTGCCAAGTTTGAGATTATCCTCCGCGGTAAGCTTGAGAGCCTTAGCCATTTTTTCTATTAATTCTCTCGGAGGTCTTCCATCAGGAATTTTTGCTTCAATAGCTGCTGCACCCTCGGGGCTAATAACTGAGTAATAACCCTTCTCCGCCATAAGACGAAAATCCGTGAGCCCAATAGCCTCAGCTCCCCCCGAACCCCCTTCAGATATGAAAGATATCGTGGGCACCTCTATTTTGCTTAGATAATAAAGATTTCTGGCAATCTGTTGAGCTGCTCCTGGATAATCTTCAATGGGATAGGCCCCCGGAGTAAAAATAAAAAAGTGTATAGGTATGCCCTCTGTCTCCGCCATCTTCATATATCTCAAAGCCTTCTCATTTCCCCAAGGAGTAGCACTTCCTCCTCTTCTAAATTCCTCTCCATGTCCCTTTTCATGTCCTATCACCATAACCTGATGAAAATAAATTTCATCTCCTACCCTTCTACTAAGAAGGGCTTTGGCACAAATAATAGCAGGATCTATATTAAGCTCTCCCTCACCTCCCAGTTCCACATAATTGTCATAGACATTCTCCAAGATATCCAATAGGGTGAATCTTTGAGGATGCCTTACTATCTTTACTATCTCATAAGGTGTAAGGGTTTGTTCCGCCTTTAATAGAATTTGCTCTATTTCCCTCTTAAAGGTCTCGTAATAATTTTTGAGCTCTTCAAGAGGATAATCGTAAAAGTTTGCATAAATTTCATAAATTCTATTCCATAAATCTCCGATTCCCCAAAAATCTTGCCCTTTGATATCCTTTATATACTCTGCGGTATCAAGAAGTTCCCTAATGGCCTTATGGAGCTCAATTTGCATAAAGTTTTACACTCTACAGAAATTGATAAACATATTTTAAATTTTCCTTTAAAAACTCAATATTGGTAACTAAGGGTTCTCCCTTGGGGGTTTTTCCCTCTATGACAAGTTCTTCGAGAAAAGCTTTACTTCTCTCAAGGAGATCTTCAAAGGTTTCCGCATATATTATAGCTAAGGCAAGGTTTGGATCAAACTGCGTAGGGATGGTGTAAGGTTTGTCCTGGGGCACATGGGTGCGCAAAGTAAGCCAGGGTTTAGGGGCATAGGAAAATCTCTGTATAGTGCCACTTAGAGGTATAAAGCCTCTCTTGGTGTCCTCAGCAATTAACCTAAATTCTAAGCTCATTCCCTTAAAGGTAATATCCTTTTGGGTATAGCCAAGTCCATCTCCCAAGGCAATTCTTATTTGCTCTTTCAATAAGTTTACTTGGGTGTCTCTAATAAAGGATATCTTGGCGGAGATTTCGTTCTCCACTTGAATTCGGGTGTTTACCTCCATGAGATAATATTTTCCTTCAGGTGTTACTAACCATTCAAAGGTTCCCACACTGTCGTAGTGAAAATGCTTAGCCAATTTAAGAGAATATTCAATAATTTCTCTTTCTACTTTTTGAGGATCAAATTCGTAGTTAAAGCGTGAGCAGAAGCCCGGAGCAAGTTCAATTCTCTTTTGTCTAAAGGGACTTTGGATAGTACAATTTCTCGTTCCAAAATGCACGTATTCACCCTTTTTGCTTCCCAAAATTTGGACCTCTAAATGTTGAAATTTAGGTATCTTTACTTCAATTATGACGCCTTCTTCCCCAAAGAGTCTTTTAGCATAGGCTCTTATTTTCCTAAACACAGGTCTAATTTCTTCTAGATTTTTGACCTCTTCAATACCCATTCCTCCGCCACCAGCTACTGCCTTTATCAGAAAGGTAACTTCATGAAAGCCTTGAGCTTGGACCTCTTCTAAGAGTTCTTCAGCCTTAAACTCCGCTTCAATTTCATTGTACAGGGGATTAATGGTTCCTGGAATGACAGGAATACCTAGTTCGTGAGCAACCTTTTTCATGTAAAGTTTGTTTCCTAAATCTCTTATTGCTTCCCAAGAGGGCCCAATCCAAATCAGAGGTCTCTCCCTCTTTACTACTCTCCGAGCAAAACGATAATTTTCAGATAGAAAACCATAACCCGGATGGATAGCGGTGCATTTTGCTTCGTCTGCTACCGCCAAGATGTCATTCATATCCCGATAATCGGATATACGATATTTTTTTGGAGCTCGCTGAACATGAAGAGATTCTTCGTCTTCTTTTGTATAAAGAGCTACATAGTCCAGATGGAGAAGTTCACAGGCTTCCATTATACGAAGAGCTATCTCTCCTCGGTTAGCAATAAGAACTCTATCTTTCATAACCTTTTGTTCATGTTTTAAAAGGATGGGTCTTTAAGAATAAGACAATTTTCTCTTTCAGGACCAGTGCTCAGCATCTGAATAGGCACCTTGATATATTCTTCTATTAATCTAACATAATCTTTGGCCTGTTGAGGTAAAGCTTCAAAGTCTCTAACTGTAGTAATATCTTCCCTCCATCCTGGGAGATCCTCATATATAGGCTCAACTTTAGTTAATTCCTCTATAGTGCTGGGAAAATAGGAGATTGGCCTTCCCTCTAATTTATATCCCACGCAAACTTTGATTCTTTCTAAACCTGATAAAACATCAAGTTTGGTAAGAGCAAGTCCAGTAATACCGTTTAGTTGAACAGCAGTTTTGATCATAACTAAATCTAACCAACCGCATCTTCTGGGCCTCCCAGTGGTTGAGCCAAATTCACCTCCCTTTTCCCTTAAATAATTTCCTATTTCATTGGTTTGTTCTGTAGGAAAGGGGCCTTCACCAACTCTGGTTGTGTATGCCTTTACAATACCAAGAACAGCATTAATGTGGCTTGGACCAAATCCACTTCCTGCACAGGCATTTCCAGCAAGGGTATTAGAGGAAGTAACATAGGGATAGGTCCCATAATCAACATCCAAAAAGGTTCCCTGAGCTCCTTCAAAGAGGATATAATCTCCCTTTTTATAGGCCTCCCAAAGAAGAGTAGAGGTATCACAAAGATAGGGTTGTAAATATTGTCCATAAGTGAGGTATTTTTCAAAAATTTCCTCAAAATCTAAAGGCTCTGCTCCTAAATATTTCAGGAGAAAGTTTTTTTCTTCCAGGATCTTTTTGAGTCTCTCTCTGAAAAAATCCTTTTTTGTAAGATCAATTAGCCTAAAACCTCTTCTTCCTACTTTATCTTCATAGCAAGGCCCTATTCCTCTTCCTGTAGTTCCAATTCTATCTTTTTTATTGGCTGTTGCTTCTCTTGCTAAATCTAAGGCTTGATGATAGGGCATTATAGTATGGGCCCTCTCACTGATTTTAAGCCTCTGAGGAGTTACTTCAATTCCCTCTTTCTTTAATCTGTTTATTTCCTCTATTAGGACCGCTGGGTCCACAACCACCCCATTTCCGATGACACAAATTGTATTGGGATGAAAAATGCCTGAAGGAATAATGTGAAGAATATACTTTTTTTTGTTTATAACTAAGGTATGCCCCGCATTATTTCCCCCTTGAAATCGGACCACAAAATGGGCCCTCTCCGTTAAGACATCTATTATTTTTCCCTTTCCTTCATCACCCCATTGAGTTCCCACAACAACTATCGCAGGCATCAGACCCCCTTGCTCTTCTCCAACCTCTCTATCATACTATATTCTTTAAAAAATAAAAGATTTTTCTCAGTTTACTTGTCCCAACCTGGCAACAAGTGAAGTTCTAATATCTGTTCAATTTTTACGGAGCTTGGAGCCCCAGTGAGTAAACACTGGCCCCTTTGGGTTTTAGGAAAGGCAATAACCTCACGAATGCTTTTTTTTCCAAGCATCAACATAATCAACCTATCTAATCCAAAGGCTATACCTCCATGAGGAGGAGCCCCAAAATCAAGGGCTTGCAGAAGAAAGCCAAATTTTTCTTCCGCCTCTTCTTTGGAAATTCCTAAGATATGAAAGATCTTCTCTTGAAGATCTCTTCGGTGAACACGAATACTTCCCCCTCCCACTTCTACTCCATTTAACACAATATCATAAGCTCGGGAGCGCACCTTTAAAGGATCAGTATCCAAGAGCTCCAAGTCCTCCACCTTCGGATGAGTAAAGGGATGATGAACCGAATATAGTCGATTCTCATTCTCATCCCTTTCAAAGAGGGGGAAATCCACTATCCAGACAAATTTAAAGGCATCTTTTGGTATGAGAGATAGTTTGTTTGCTAAGTATAGGCGTAACTCACCTAATACTCTATGAGTAATATTAGGTTCATCAGCCACAAAAAAGAGAGTGGCCTTATCTTCTGTGAGTTCAAAGTGTTCTTCCATCCGAGATAAAATATTTCGATCAAAGAACTTCACAATGGGAGAACTCCATTTTTCTTCGGTTAAAGCATCCTTTTGATATTTTATCCAGGCCAGACCCTTAGCACCAAGATTTTGTGCCCACTGAGTGAGTTCTTCTAATTCCTTGCGAGTGAAATGTGCCGGTGCTTTAAGGCCCTTTATTATGCCTCCTTTCTCTAAGGCAGAGCGAAATACTTGAAATTGACTATCTCCTCCGAGATCAGAGACATCTTTTAATTCCATGCCAAAGCGTAAATCCGGTCTATCTGTGCCATAGAGAGATAGGGCTTGTTCGTAAGTTAATCTGGGAAAGGGTGTTTTTAATTCTATTCCAAGGGTCTCTTTAAAAAGATGGCTAAGGAGATCTTCCACTATCCCTAAAATATCTTCTTCGGTAATAAAGCTCATTTCCATGTCAAGTTGGGTAAACTCAGGTTGGCGATCCGCCCTAAGATCTTCATCTCTAAAGCATCGCACAATTTGGTAATATCTCTCAAAACCGGCAACCATGAGTATTTGCTTAAAGAGTTGAGGTGATTGAGGTAGAGCATAGAACTTACCCGGATATAGTCTACAGGGCACAAGGTAGTCTCTTGCCCCTTCGGGAGTGCTTTTAGTTAAATAGGGAGTTTCAACTTCAATAAAGCCTCGGGAATTGAGAAAATCTCTTATGGTTTGATTAATTCTGTGTCGGAAGATGAAGGCCTCTTGTCCTCCCAAGGCTCGCATCTCTAAGTAGCGATACCTAAGTCTTAGGGCCTCTGATACCTCTGAAAGGTCTTCATCCATGGGAAAAGGTGGAGTTTGAGAGGCATTGTGGATCTCCAAGTCCTTTCCCACTAATTCTACTTCACCAGTTGAAATTTTAGGATTTTCCATACCGGGAGGACGCCTTCTTAGGATACCTTTTATTGAGACTGCATATTCAATTTTTAAAGAATCTGCCAGAGCGTGAATCTTCGGATCTAATCCTTCCTCAAAAACCACCTGTAAAATTCCACTCCGATCCCTTATATCAAGAAAAATAACTCCCCCATGATCTCTCCTTCTGAGAATCCAACCACAGACGGTGATCTCCTTACCTATTAAATGGGAATTAATTTCCTCTATAAAGTGTGTCCTTTTTAATCTCATTTTTTATCCTCCTGCATGACCAAGTTTAAAAAATTTCAAGGCATTTTCTGTGGTTCTCTCCGCTATTTCCTCTAAGGTGGTTCCCTTTATTTCTGCGAGGCATTTAGCAGTATAAATTAAATAAGCAGGTTCATTTCTTTTTCCTCTCATGGGCACTGGTGAAAGATAGGGACAATCTGTTTCAAGGACTATTCGGTCTAAGGGAAGTGATTTAATAGCTTCTCTAAGTGAAGTTGCCTTATCAAAGGTAATGACCCCTGGTAAGGAGAGGAGAGAGTTAAAATCGAGAAGTTTGCAAGCTATTTCCCTTTCCGAGGTAAAACAATGAAAGAGGAAGTTGAGCTCTTTAAAGGCTTTAAGAAAATCAATAGTAAATTTCCAGAAAGAAAGATCTCCTCTTAAGTGTAGTAAAACTGGTTTTTGATTAGTTTGGGCTATGTGGAGAAGCCTTTCAAAATGTCTAACTTGCATCTCCTTAGGAGAGTATTCCTTTTGAAAATCAAGACCTATTTCGCCTAAGGCTACCGCTAAAGGTAAATGTTTCTCCAGCCAAAGATAATCTTCCTCAGTTAGGTTTTTTGTATAATGGGGATGGAAACCAAGGGCAACCTCTATCAAGTCGGGATATTGAGCTCTGATTTCAAGGGCCCTTAAACCAGTTTTTCTATCAATTCCAACTTCAATAATTTTGATTATTCCATTAAGTCTTGCTCTCTCAATGACAGCTGAAAGATCCTTTTTAAATTCTGGGAAGTTTATATGGGCGTGAGTGTCAACTAATCTCATTTTCTTGTGGTAAAGAATAGTCCCAAAACATATAAACTCATAAATATAATTACAGATGCGGAAAAGGGAATATCGAGAAGAAGGGAGAGGAAAATTCCCCCAAGGATTGCCATGATATTAAAAACAGAAGTAAAAGGAATAACCTGTTTGAAGGAGGGAGAAATTTTAAGGGCAAGAGAGGTTCCAAATACAAAAAAGGCAGAGACAAGCAAAACCCCCATCAACTTTACCCCCACAAGGATTTGTAGAGTAATTACTAACAAAAGCAAAAGTTCTCCCTTTTTGAGGTCTAAGCCAGGGACCTCCCTGTCAATAGATTTTGTAAGCCAAAGAGAGGCATATTTAAAATAAAATATTATGGTGGCCAAAAGAACCAGGCATCCCTCAAGGACATTCTTGAAATCAATCATCATCAGAGATCCAAAAAGATAATGGAGTAAAGTTATATTGTATTGAGAAGTAATACTTGCCAAAAAGAGGGCTAACCCAAGGAAAAGATGTGTGGTGAGAGAGGTAGCAGTATCCTCGTAGAGTTTAATTTTTGCGGTAAGAAGATGAATGAAGCTAGCTATCAATAGAGTAATAACAAGAAGAAAGGGAAATTGGAGCCAAGGGGGTATAAAGGGCTCTATAATTGAGAGACAAAGTATAGAGAAGAGAAGAAGATGAGTGAGGGCATGGGGAAAAAGGGCATTTCTCTGAAGAATTAGGAAAGGAGAGGTAATAGCGGAAGATAGAGCAAAGGTTACTCCGGCAAGCAGGCCCCATTTAAAGAGATCAAGATAAGAATAAAGGGCTTCCATTGGTTACCAATGTTTATGTTCTATTTTATGAAACCTAAAACCATAGAGTTCCTTTTCCTGAAAAGAACAAAATTCCTCGTGGTCACCGTGAAAGTAAAGTTTTTGATTCAAGCAGGCTACTTTGTTCACCTCCTTAGTAATCAACCAGGTTTCGTGGGTAATAAGGATAATGGTTAGTTTCCTTCGATGAAATTCGGAGAGTATCTGATAGAAGATTTCTTGAGTCACAAAGTCCAACCCCACTGAGGGTTCATCGAGAATCAGGAGCTTAGGATTATGGCTTAGGGCTCTTACAAGATAAGCTCTCTGCAATTGGCCAAAGGAGAGTTGATATAACTTTTTATTGAGCAATTCCTTAATGCCAAATTTATCACAGAGAAAGTTAAGATAGTTTTCATCTTTTTTTAGTTTATACCACCTAAAGGGCAAATTAATAAATTCTTCTACAGAGAGGGGATGAAACTGATTTAAGTCTTGTCCTGCTCTTTGAGGCACATAGCCTATTTGATCCCACCTCTTAAAGGCCTCTAAGGATTGCCCCCATAGGTAGATATTACCTCTCTGAGGTTTCAGAAAACCAAGAATACACCTTATAAGGGTGCTCTTCCCTCCACCATTTGGTCCAATTATTGCTAAGAAATCTCCTTCTAATATCTCCAAATTGATGTCTTCTAATAGGGTTTTACCATCTATTGATAAAAAGAGATTTTCTATTCTAAGCACACTCCTCATCTTTTAAGCTTTCCCAGATTTCATCCAATTCCTTTAGAGTCAAATCTTCAAGCTTTTTACCCTTATCCTTGATCTTTTTTTCCATTTTTTTAAAGCGTTGTTCAAACTTATCAACTGATACCCTGAGAGCTTCTTCAGGGTTAATATTGAGCTTCCTAGAGAGATTGGCTATACTAAAGAGAAGATCACCAATTTCTTCTTTTAGCGCTTTTGAAGATGAACCCTGAAGAGCCTCCTCAATTTCCTTTATTTCTTCGTAGATTTTTTTTATCACCTCTTCTGCTTTTCCCCAATCAAAACCCACCCTCCCAGCCCTCTCTCCAATTCTATAGGCTCTTTGAAGAGAGGGAATACTCTTCGGAATGTTCCCCAAGACGGAATCTTCCTTACCTTCTTTGGCTTTTAGGTTTTGCCATTGCCTTACAACTTCCTCTGCAGTCAAGGCCCTTTTCTCACCAAACACATGGGGGTGCCTACTAATCATTTTGTTGGAAGTAAAGTCTATAAGTTCCTTTAGAGTAAAAGCTCCCTTCTCTTCATACAAGAAGATTAGGAAAAGAACTAAAAATAATATATCCCCTAACTCCTCCTTCACCTCTTCCATGTTTTCCCTATCAATTGCCTCTAAAACCTCATAACATTCTTCTAAAAGATACTTTTTTAGGCTTTGAGGGGTTTGTTTCTTATCCCAGGGACACCCCTTTTCTCCCCTTAATTCTTTAATAATTTCATACAGGGAGGTAAAATCAGCCTCTGTTTTTGAGCAACACATCTAACCTACCTCTAAGTCATTATTCCATCATGTAAAAACTCTATTATACCTTGAATTTTTGAATATATAAGAACTTATAGAGAGACTAAATATCTGAGTTGTTCCCCATTAAAGAAGTTTCTTCTTCCCTAATTTTTTCATTGGGGGAGAGTTTAGATACTTCCTGAAACATTTTGGTTCTACCATTGATAATTCCACCTTTTTCAATCAGAAGTTTCTCTACTTCCAGATCACCAAGGATTAGACTATTCTGATAAACCTCTAATTCTTTGGCTTTGATGTTTCCCTCTACCTTTCCATAGACAATTAGATGGCTAACTCTAATGTTTCCTATAATTTTGCCCTCTTTACCTATGATGAGGGTTACCTCTCCCGTTATATCTCCCTTTACGGTTCCATCTATTCTAACTAAGCCTTTAGTGAACCTTATGTTTCCTTCAATTTCACAACTACTGCCAATTAAAGTAGAGAGAGACTCTAATCTTTAATTAAGGGTTAATCTTCAACCTTGTCGCTTAGAAGCTTTTTCCATTTAAATGAAAGCCTATTTTCTATTTAATCATTTAAGACCTTTTTCAATTGCACAACTTGCTTGAAATTTTTTCATTATATGAGGTATTAAGCCTCCGTCTTCAAGGATTTGTCGCATAAATTGAGGAATGGGTTTGAATTGGAATATCTTATTTTTGGATAGATGGCGAATTTCTCCTTTTTCTATATCTACTTCTAAGAGATCTCCTGTTTGTATTTCTTTGACTGCCTCTGGACATTCGATTATAAGTAAGCCAGTGTTGAAGGCATTGCGATAGAAGATCCTGGCAAAGGATTCAGCAATGACGCAGGACACACCAGAGGCCTTTATGGCAATGGGAGCATGCTCTCTTGAAGAGCCACAGCCAAAATTTTTACCGGCAACTATAATATCACCTCTCTGGACCTTCTTAGGAAAGTCGGGATCCGCATCTTCCATGCAATGTTTTGCCAATTCCTCAGGGTCAGTGGTATTTAGATATCGAGCAGGTATTATTACATCGGTATCTACATTATCTCCAAAAACCCAAGCTCTGCCTTTCAACATACGAGGCCTCCTTTTATTTTAAAATCAGCTATCTTAATTCCTCCGGAGTTCCAATATATCCCAGAACTGCAGAGGCAGCAGCCACCGCAGGACCAGAGAGATAAACTTCACTCTCTGGATGCCCCATTCTACCTACAAAGTTTCTATTAGTGGTAGCAACCGCTTTTTCTCCTTTAGCAAGAATCCCCATATGACCCCCAAGGCAGGGGCCACAGGTGGGAGGAGATATAATAGCTCCGGCTTCAAGAAATATATTTATTAAACCTCTTTTTAGAGCTCTTTTGTATGTTTCGGGAGTGGCAGGAATTATTAGGCAACGCACATTAGGATTAACCTTTCTGCCTGTAAGGATTTTTCCTGCAATTTCTAAATCCTCAAATCTACCATTAGTGCAGGATCCTATCACAACTTGATCAATATAAATTTTCTGAGAAAGCTCTTTTACCATTCTAACATTAGATGGAAGGTGAGGAAGGGCAACCACAAGATCAATCTTAGATACATCATATTCTCTTATTTCCACATACTGAGCTTCGGGATCTGCCTTTAGAAGCACAGGCTCTCTTTTAATACGCCCCTTTAGGAACTTTAAGGTCTTAGCATCTGCCTCTATCAGTCCTACTTTAGCACCAGCCTCAATGGCCATGTTAGCCATAGTCAATCGTTCCGCTACTGAGAGGGATTTAATCACTTCACCGGTAAATTCCATAGCCTTATAAAGGGCACCATCTACCCCGATATCACCAATAGTGTAGAGGATTAAGTCTTTACCGGTTACCCAAGGATTAAGCTTACCATAATATATAAATTTTATACTTTCAGGAACTTTAAACCAGGTCTTTCCAGTAATCCAAGCCCCTGCAAGATCAGTAGAGCCCACCCCTGTGGCAAAGGCTCCTAAAGCACCATAGGTGCAAGTATGACTATCTGCTCCGATCACTATATCGCCCGGAACAATCAATCCAAGTTCTGGTAACAACACATGTTCAATACCACAGACTCCGCCCTCATAGTAGTGCACGATGCCATGTTTTTTGGCAAATTCTCTACAAATTCTGACCTGTTCCGCACTTTTAATGTCCTTATTAGGGGTAAAATGATCCATAACCAGAGCTATCTTGTTAGGATCAAAAAGGCGCTCAATACAAGTAGATTCAAAAGTCTTAATTGCTAAAGGAGCAGTAATATCATTCGCTAAGGTTAGATCTACCGGAACCTCTACTAATTCCCCTGGCTCAATGTAATCCACTCCTAATTTATTAGCCAACAGTTTTTGAGCCAAAGTCATGGGCTTTTTCTTGTTTTTTTTCATATCAAACTCCACTGCTAAAAATTAATTTAGGGAAAAGATACTTTCTTTTTTCTTATTTGCAAGAATTTGGGAATGTGATATTAAATATAAATTTTATGAGACCAAAAATTATCATGAGTGAGTGTTTTGAGAGGGCAGTGCGCTACGACGGGGGTATAATTAGGGATACCCTGGTTGAAAAACTGAAAGCCTGGGTAGATCCCCTTTACTTTTGCCCAGAGGTCTCAATGGGGTTGGGTGTGCCCAGACCCAGAATTACCATAGTGCTTCAGGAAAAGAAAAGAAGATTAATTCAGCCAGACACAAAAGAAGATCTCACTGAGAAGATAGAGGTAACTATTGGGACCTTTTTAGACTCGGTAGAGGAGATTGATGGAGCTCTTTTGAAGAGTAAGTCTCCTTCCTGCGGGGTTGGATCCGCTAAGGAATTTAAAGAGGAAAGCTATGTAAGTAAGGGAGATGGCTTTTTTGCGAAAGCCCTAAAAGAGCGCTTTCCTTTGTTACCAATTGAAGATGAAGGGCGTCTAAGGGATAGAGGTATTTATTATCACTTTTTAACTTCAATCTTTACTTTAGCGGAGTTTAGAGAGGTTAAAAGGGAGAATAATATTACTAAACTTATAGAGTTTCATACCAAGTATAAGTTTCTTCTTAAAACCTGCCACGAAACTACTTTTAAAGAGTTAGGACGCCTTGTAGCTCAAGGAGATCTCCCTGTAAAGGAAAAATTAGAGCTATATCAGCAAAGGCTTTACTTATGCCTTTCTCGTAGACCTACCAGGGCACGTCACGCTAATACCCTATATCATCTTGCAGGATACTTCACAAAGAGAATGAACTTCAGAGAAAGGAACCATCTTATTAACCTTATAGAAAGATATCGTCACGGTAGGGTTGATCTAAGGACGATTCTTGAACTGTTAAAGGCTTTAGCTTTGCGCTTTGAGGAGTTTTATGTATTGGAACAAAAATATCTTGAGCCCTTTCCCGGAGAGCTCTTTTAGTCAAGGCATTCCTGAAGAATTTGCACGGAGAAGTCTTGAAGAATCTCTTTAATTAAATCTTTTTCAGTGTAATAAAAATAGATTTGGGCTTTAGCTTCTTTGGGTTCCAGAATGGTAAGTATAGCAAGATGGTCATAGCCTTCAAGGATAAACTTCAAAAGAGCAAGTTTGGAAGGTTCAATATGAAATTGTATCCAAGACGAATTCACTTTATTAAAGAAGTTTGAAGAGTATTAAAAATAGGAGAAGAGATTTGCTCTCTTCTCCCTATGAGGTTACTCGGTAGGGTTAATCCTCTCTTTTTCTCTGTCTCTTAGTTCTCTCTGAATTACCCAAGTCGAGAATTTTCACCTTTGAAGCTTGTTCTCCCTTAGGACCTTGAATCACTTCAAATTCCACCCTCTGACCCTCTTTAAGAGTTTTGAAGCCTGGCATGTCAATGGCAGAGAAGTGCACAAAGACATCGCCTCCCTCATCCTTAGAGATGAACCCATACCCCTTCTTTTCATCAAACCACTTAACCTTACCTCTAAACATGTTAACTAAACCTCCTTAAATAATTAAATCACTAAATACAAGCCTACACTGAAATTTTTTTTTGTAAAGGGGGGTGTATGAGTCCATAGGATTTTAGACTGAGGGGAATTCTCGTAAAATTTGTAACAAATCCACTCCAAAGGTGATACATTCCCAAGCCCACTATGCACCCTCTCCGCGCGTATTATACAATATCAAGTTCCTCATAAACTCCCTGTCCTCAATAAACTCCTCCTCCAAAGTCCGGTTAAACCTCTCTACATACCCTTTCCCTCCCTTTCAAGCTCCTTCGCAAATTCCCCTAAAAACTCACTCCCAAAGTCTCTCTGCACGCCCCGCGTCTCAAAGGGAGCTACCGCCTTAAACTTACTCCAAAAGTCCCCTCCCAATGCTACTCGATAAATGACTACTCTTCATAGGCAAATTCAAATCTAATAGCCACATCATTTGCTACAAAAACATAACTCCTAATCCCATCCAAAAAAATACACAATTGCATCCATCTGTACCAAGTCCCCAGGCTGTAATCCCCTCCTACCACCTCTATACCGCTTCCTCTTCCTCCTCCTCTTCTCCCTCTCAAT